>JBJELR010000200.1:0-2296 GCA_051879255.1 Lachnospiraceae bacterium
TGGGTACCCCTGCATTTACCCCATACATAGACATATGATCTCCATTGTAGGTTGCCCAGCCTAAAGCCAGCTCCGACATATCTCCCGTTCCAATGACCAGTCCGTTCTCCCTGTTGGCAATATCCATCAATACCTGGGTTCTTTCCCTGGCCTGACTGTTTTCATAGGTCACATTATGGTTGTGTTCATCCTGGCCAATATCCTTGAAATGCTGCAGCACCGCTTCCTTGATATCCACCTCCTCCAGAGTCGTTCCCAGAGTGGCTGCCAGCTTGCAGGCATTCTCATAGGTGCGATCCGTTGTCCCAAAGCAGGGCATGGTAATGGAGTGGATATTTTCTCTTGGCAGACCAAGCAGGTCAAAAGTTCTGGCAGTAACCAAAAGTGCCAGCGTGGAATCCAATCCCCCGGAAATTCCAATCACTGCATGCTGACAGCCGGTATGACTGCAGCGTTTTTTCAGCCCATGAGACTGTATGGACAAAATATCCTCACACCGCTGCTCTCTCTCTGCCTTATTTTCCGGTACAAAGGGAAGACGGGGAAATTTTCTCTCCGGACGGAAGGCTTCTTTTTTTGCCCTTTTCTCTAGCTGAACGTCTACCCTAAGTATTCCTTCTGCTTCCACCCAGGTATTCATCCGCCTTCTTTCATGACTTAGCCGTTCTAAATCAATTTCTGCATAAACGGTTGTGCCCTCGAACCTTACTCCCTCTGCCAGAATCGTTCCATTTTCCGCAATCATATTATGACCGGCAAAAACCAGATCCTGTGTAGACTCTCCCTCTCCTGCACAGGCATACACATAGGCCGCTGTCAGCCGGGCGCTGGTTGCCTGAATCAGGCTTTTCCGGTAGCTGTCCTTCAGTATAGTTTCATTGGAGGCGGAAAGATTCACTATTACCTTTGCTCCCGCACAGGCCAGCGTTGTGGAAGGGGGATTTGCCACCCATAAATCTTCGCAGATTTCACAGCCTACTGCCAGCTCCTCCCACTCCTTATCCTGAAACAAAATGTGGCTGCCAAAGGGAATCTCCTGACCAAAGGCCGTTATCTTTTCCACCTCTTTTGGCCCTGGGGTAAACTGTCTTGCTTCATAAAACTCTCCATAATTAGGAATATTCCTCTTAGGAATCAGTGCCAACAGTCTTCCTGCATGCAATACTGCCGCTACATTATACAGCTTATCTCCCTTTTTCCAGGGAAGTCCCACAAAAATCAGTGCATCGATCCGGCTGGTTTGCTCTGCCAGAATACCTAACTGCTCCTTACAGCCCTCCAGTAAGGTATTTTGCAAAAATAAATCCTGACAGGTAAACCCACTTAAGCACAGTTCCGGCAAAACAATGATCTGCGCCTGTTTTGCGGTACATTCTTCTATTTTTTCCCATATCCTATGCCGATTAAATCGGGGGTCTGCCACCCGAATTTCGGGAGTTGCAGCCGCAACCCTTACAAAACCATAGTTCATTTCTACCTCCATCTTTTCCTGTCGCTATGGCACTGCCTTAATCTATCCCTTTGCCCGTTTCAGCAGGGCTTTTAATTCTTCTACCAAAAAAACATAGCGGGCAGAGCAAAAGTGGCAGTTTAACTCTATCTCCTTACCCTCTGCAATCATTTCCTCCAGTTCCTTTTTTCCTAAACTGATCAGAGCCTTCTCCACTCGTGTCTTATCACAGTTACACCAAAATTCTACAGGGCCTTCCTGCAAAAATTCCGGTTCAAGTCCCTCCAGTAAAAGCTCCAAAATCTGTTCCGGAGTTTTTCCCTCCTCAAACAGCTTCGTAACGGAATCCACATTCCTCAGATTACTTTCCAATTTTGAAATGGTTTCCTCATCGGCAAAGGGCATAAGCTGAAGAATAAAACCTCCTGCCTGTTTTACTGTATTCGTTTCCTTATCCAACAGTACTCCCAGCCCTACCGAAGAAGGCACCTGCTCGCTGGCGGCAAAATAATAGGTCAGGTCCTCTGCAATCTCTCCGGTTTCCAAGGCTGTTTGCCCTACATAAGGATCCTTTAAGCCCATATCCTTGATGACCCGCAGTATTCCCTTACCTACAGCCTTTGCCACATCCATCGGTGAGCCACCGCCAAGGGCAACGATGATGTCCGCTCCACTTGCCTTAAACTGCTCCGTGGCCTTTTCCACCGTCTCCACAGACGGATTACCCTCTGTCTCGGTAAAAGCATCCACCGCAATTCCTGCCGCCTGCAAAATATCTTCACAGTCTTTTACCAGACCCATCTTGGTAAGCTGCGGATCGGATATGATAAATGCATGCTTTCCCCC
>JBJELR010000201.1:0-2286 GCA_051879255.1 Lachnospiraceae bacterium
GATATGCAGATGGTTGCAGAGCCATTGGAGTCCTGTGCCCTTTCCTGAACAGGCGGGAAAAAGTTCAATATAGTAAGGATTAGAATAGAGTACGCAAAGCTGCTCTCCTAACCGGGACTGGATCGTCTTGCGAAAGCTCTCCAATCTTTCGGGATTATCCAAACTAATAGCCAGACATTTACAAGGTTCCTTATCCAGATGAGCTAAAATGTCATTGGTGATCAGATAAGGGGTATGAACTGCCTGACGGTAATAGACCAGCTCAGGCCCCTCGGTCTCTGTAAGGATATGAGTATCGGTATAGGTTTGGATATAGATTTTACACTCCCTGGCAATGGAAAAAATCTCCAGAACCGTCTCATAGGGCAGGGTAACCCGAAGAAGTTGGGTGCTGTTTTCACAGTCATAGATTTCTCCGCCATTGCAGCCAATCAGATACATATTAGGAAAATTCAGCTTGAGGCTTTCTTTGACATGGGCCACACTGTCCAGTGCCCGGCCGGAGCAGAGTACCAGCTTGTGTCCTGCCAAGGTCCACTTTTTCAGTGTGTCAAAGGTTAAAGGAGAAACCTGTTTTTCTTTTGTCAGCAGGGTACTGTCTAAATCAGTAAAGAAAATTTTCGTGCTCATGAATCTGCCTCCTTCAATGCTGCCTTTAATCGGGAAAGAATCTCCTCCGGTATGGTCAGCTTTCCATAGCCGCTGCCCATTTCCAGCCCTGGTTTAACTGCACCATGAAAATCGGAGCCGCCGGTAATCAGTAAATCATATTTTTCAGCTAAAGCCCGAATCTGGCGTTCCTCACCGGTTGTATAGGTGGAATAGATGGCTTCAATTCCATCCAATCCGGCTTCCTTCAAAAGGGCTACCAGCTCCTCCAGAGCCGAATCCGACATACGGTATAAAACGGGGTGAGCCAGAACTGCCAGTCCCTGTACTTCCTTAATCAGGGCGATGGCCTGCTGGGGAGTGATTTTTTCCCTGGGGATAAAATGCTTTGCATGATCGCCGATATAGCGGTCGAAGGCTTCCCGGGGAGAGCTTACATAGCCATGCTCGTGGAGATAACGGGCATAATGGCTTCGGGTAATCACTGCGCAGGGATAAGCCTCCAAAAGCTTTTCATAGGTAATATCAATACCTTCCGTAGCCAGACTTTTGCACATTTTTTCATTGCGAAGAATCCGGGAATCCACAAAGGACTGGAGCTTCTTCTTAAAAACAGGGGAGCTGTAATCAATAAAAAAGCCCAGAATATGAATATCCTTTCCTCGGTATTCCGTAGAAAATTCAATTCCCGGAATGACCTCAAGAGGAATATTGTTTCCGGGCAGGCTGTCCGAAAAAGCTTCCGTCTTTAGAGAAGCATTATACCGGACAGCGGCTTCTATAGCTTCATCAAGTCCGTCGACGGTGTCATGATCCGTCAGCGCAAAGGCGGAGAGGCCTTTTTCTACGGCCATTTCTACCAGTTGGGCAGGAGAGAGGCTGCCATCCGACTTGTTGGAATGTACATGTAAATCAATCACCTTAGTTGTCATCCTCCGTATTGGTGTAGACGGTACGCTTTCTGGCCATTTCATCACTGGCCAGATATTCGTCATAGGTAGTAATTTTGTCGATCAAGGTACCGTTTGGCAGAATTTCCATAATCCGGTTGGCTGTAGTCTGGACAAATTGGTGGTCATGGCAGGAGAACAGCTCCACCCCGGAAAATTTAATTAATCCGTTATTCAGCGCAGTAATGGACTCCATATCCAGGTGGTTGGTGGGCTCATCCAGAATCAGGCAGTTGGCACCGCTAATCATCATTTTGGATAAGAGGCACCGTACCTTTTCACCACCGGAAAGTACCCTAACCTTTTTTACCCCATCCTCTCCGGCAAAAAGCATACGTCCCAGAAAGCCCCGGACATAGGTTACGTCTTTAACGGGAGAGTAGCCCGTAAGCCAGTCTACGATGGTATAATCATTATCAAATTCTTCTGTATTATCCTTGGGGAAATAGGCCTGAGAGGTAGTGACACCCCATTTGTAGCTTCCCTCATCGGGCTCCAGTTCACCCATTAAAATTTTGAACAGAGTGGTTTTGGCAAGTTCATTACCTCCTACGAAGGCGATCTTATCATCATGGCCTACGATAAAGGAGATATTATCCAATACCTTTTCTCCATTGATGGTCTTACTTAGGCCCTCTACAGTCAATACTTCATTACCGATTTCCCGTTCAGGGCGAAAATCGATGTAAGGATATTTTCGGCTGGAAGGGCGGATTTCATCTAACTG
>JBJELR010000202.1:0-2285 GCA_051879255.1 Lachnospiraceae bacterium
CTGGCGCCTGTATTTCCCCATACCGAAGAAATATTGATGATGCGGCCCTTTTTTTGTCTGACCATAGAAGGAACGGCCAGCCTGCAGGTATAAAAGAGAGAGTCCAGGTTGACGGCCATCACCCTTCGCCAGTCCTCCGGGGACAGGTCGGGTAAAAGCCCTACGTGAGAAATTCCCACATTGTTGATGAGAATATCCAGAGCCGGAAGCTGATGAAAAAGGGTTTCCACCTGAGTAGGATCGTCCGCATTACAGCAAAAAATATGGCAGTGGACAGGATAGCTGCCCTCTAATTCAGTTTTCAATTCCTCTAAGTAAGAAAAATTTTCCCGACAGGTTAGAAATAACCGGCAGCCCTCTTTGGCAAAGGCTCCGGCAATGGCTTTGCCGATACCCCGGGATGCTCCGGTAATGAGAACAGAGGATGGTGCTGACATAAAATTTACCTCCTTTTCTTCGGCAGGCAGAAGGCCTACTTTAGCAATATCATAAGGGAAAGCAAAGAAAAAGACAACCTTCTTCATGTCCATAAAAATTTATGGAAAAAAGAAGGGAAAGGATTTGACAGAAATCTTTAATAGTGCTATAGTTGTTAACAGATGTTACGAAAATGTTACGATTTTAAAGAGAATGTCAAATAGGAGATTATATGTTATCCAATAGAGCCAGATTTGCAGTAGGAGCACTGACCATGACCTTACTATTTACGGGCAATGGTATTTCTGCCCAGGCCCTAAATTTAAGCAGCAGCCTTCCCGCAGCAGGAATAGGCCTGTCCTTAGATGAAGGGGTGTCCTTGAAAACGGTGGCCCACTACAATGATTCCCAGGTGGAGATTGTGGAGCCTATTTCCTTTCCTTCGCCGGTAGTGAAGGAACTGACCGAAGAAGATTATTCTCATCTGGTAATCGCCCGGGTGAATGACTATGTAAATGTAAGAAGCCTTCCCAGTGAGGAAGGAGAGATTGTGGGTAAGCTTTACGATAAGTCTGTAGGTACCTTTCTGGAGGAGGAGAATGGCTGGTACAAGATTCAGTCCGGTAACTGTACCGGCTACGTGAAGGGTGAGTATTGTGTTACCGGCAAAGAAGCCAATGAACTGGCCAAGGAAGTAGGAAGACGAATTGCTACGGTAACTACCCAAACCCTGAATGTACGCAAGGAGGCCACTACAGATTCCTCCATACTGGGGCAGGTTCCCATAGAAGAAGTGCTAACGGTAACGGAAGAACTGGATGGCTGGGTACAGGTTAAGATAGAAGAAGGGGCAGGCTACGTTTCCCTGGATTATGTTACCCTAAGTACTGAGTTTGTGCAGGCAGAATCCAGAGAAGAGGAGAAGGCACGTCTGGCCAAGGAAGAAGCAGAGCGACAGGAAGCCCTTGAAGCCTCCAGGAGAGCCAGAGAACAGGCAGAGGCAGCTCAGGAAGCGACTCAGCAGGCAGCCCAGCCGGCACCGGTTGTATCTTCCTCAGGCAGCAGTGATTTAGGCCAGCAGGTGGCAGATTACGCACTGCAGTTTGTGGGAAATCCCTATGTTTACGGAGGAACCAGCCTTACCAATGGAGCAGACTGCTCAGGGTTTGTACTGAGTGTATACGCTAATTTCGGTGTTTCCCTGCCTCACTCTGCTTCAGCAGACAGAAAGAAGGGAACCGGTGTAGGCAGTGTGGATAATGCTATCCCGGGAGATATCGTCTGCTATTCAGGCCATGTGGGAATTTATATTGGCAATGGGCAGATTGTGCATGCCAGCAACTCCCGAACCGGAATTATTGTTTCCAATGCAAATTATGATACGGTGATTGATGTAAGAAGAATTTTTTAATAGGTTTTCCGGGGCGGATTAATCGGAGCTTTTTCGATTAATCCGCCCTTTTTTGTTTCTGGTGGAGATTTTTGGAAAAGTCTGAAATTTACTTTTGGAGAATGAAGGCTTGACTAATTTTGGATTAGCAAACCTGCACAAAGATTAAAAGAGGAAAACGTGAAAGCGTAAATTAGAAAGAAAAGTTTTCCACAGGTTAAAATCTGGATTTATTGGGAAAAATTACTTATACACGAAGTTATACACATTATCCACAGCGAAAATACCGTTTTTTGGAAACGTGTGTTTTGTTTCTTTTATACGAAAAGTCTAAAAAAAGAAAAGTAAGAAAAAGGACGATGAAAACAAAATATTTATTTTAATTGTTAAAAATATCTGAAAATTAACTATAATATGGACAAGTGATAGATAAAATGATAAAATAAGCTATGGTTAAAACCATAATCTAGAAACAGAA
>JBJELR010000203.1:0-2270 GCA_051879255.1 Lachnospiraceae bacterium
TGTCCTTGAGACCCGCCAAAATATGAGCTTAAAAGTGGGGCGTAAGCACCACGATATGCGAATATTTTGCAGGATTGTGGGAGTACGAAGTACGTAACAATCCGTAGGTATCATAGTTAGGGGCTTTTGACCCTAACATCATATTATAAGAAGTAATGGTTTAGAAGGACAATCGGGGGTAAAGGTCTGATTGTCTTTTTGCTTATCTAAAGGTGGAGAAATTTTCTTCTGTAGTCTTGGCCATTATGGAAAACCCTTCCACCCCATTTACAATTCTTCTTGTCTGTGCTACACTGTGCATAAGCAATAGATGTTCTAATCTGGAATAAGCCGTCTTTACTCACTTCTTTAGAAGCTCTATGCGAACAAATCAATTATGCAGGAGCTTTCTAAGGAAGGGCAGAGTTTCTGGAAGCCAACCGAAGGGAGGTAGTGTCCATGAGTATATTTGAATACGATGAGGAAAAAGAGCTGAAGCTGCTCAGGCAGGCAGAATATGAGCTGGGGCTGGAGGAAGGCGAGAAGCGAGGCCAGAACACCATCCTTCATACCATGTACCAAAAAGGCTTTACGGCAGAGCAAATCGCGGCTTTTACAGATAAATCCCCGGAGGAGGTAAGGACAATACTGGAAGAAATGTAGTATTCAATAGGATGGACAAGGCACCTGTGCGACAAAAAATCACACAAGTGCCTTTATTTGTAGTCTTAAACCATTCCCCAGAGATTAATTAACAGTATCCAGGCCAGTCCATAATAGGAAATTACGGCAACCAGATCGTTAATCGTGGTAATAAGGGGACCGGAGGCAACTGCCGGATCAATCTTCAGCTTATGGAAGAACATGGGGATTACTGTACCCACAAAACTGGATATCACCATGGCGGCTAAAAGAGAAACACCCACACAGCCGGATACGGCAAAGGAAAAGGCCAGGGTATATTTTTTAAACTTCCAGATATAAAGTCCAATGAACAGGAAAGAAAGAAGACCCAGAAGGAAACCGTTACAAAATCCGATCTTCATCTCCTTAAACATCAGATTAAACTTCTGAGAGGTCTTTAGCTTTTCGTCCATCAGTACGCGGATAGTTACCGCAAGGGACTGGGTCCCCACATTTCCGGCCATATCCAGAATCAGGGACTGAAAGCAGACAATAATGGCGATTTGGGCTACCACCGCCTCAAACATGCCTACTACGGAGGAAACGAAGATGCCAAGTCCAAGCAGAGCAATGAGCCAGGGTAGCCTTTTCTTCATGCTTTCCGGGAGGGATTCGTGTAAATCCTCCTCAGAGGTTAAGCCGGCCAGCTTTGCGTAGTCATCCCCCAGTTCCTCATCCACAACTTCAATGATGTCCTGGGAGGTGATTACGCCCAAAATATGCTGGTTTTTGTCCAATACCGGAATGGAATCCTCGGCATAATCCTTAATTTTTTCCAGACAATCGGAAACCCGCTCGTGATCATAGACATAGGGGTAAGCCTGACTGATAAACTGTTCCAGGTCGGTATGCTCTCTGGCGGTAATCAAGTCTTTTAAATCCATTGCTCCGTAAAAGGAGGAGTCCTCGTTGCAGATATAGACGGTATAAATATTGTCATTTTCCTCTGCCTGGGCAATTAATTCCCGCATTGCCTGCTTAACGGTCAGTCCCTTCTTCAGCATGATGAAATTAGTAGTCATTTTACTGCCGATTTCATTTTCATCATAGGACCAAATCAGCTTTATATCTTTGGAGCTTTCCGTATCCATCAGACTGACAAGCTGCTGACCTGTCTGAGAATCCATGGCTTCTAAAACGTCGACGGCATCATCAGAATCCATTTCTTCGATAATGTGAGCAGCCTTTTCCAGCTCCATTTCTTTGAAATAGGAAGAAGCATCCTCCAAATAGGCAAAAATTTCAGCTATTTGTTCATTATCCAGTGCTTCGTATAGCTTTAGTCTGTCTTCATAAGATAAATATTCCAGTGAATCGGCCAGATCATTTTCGTGATAGTTCTCCAGAAGCTTTCTAAGTTTAGTCGCTTCTGTCTGCTGAATCAGTTTTACAATTTCTTCTACATAGTTCATTTTCATTAAATCCATCTTTACCTCCATTTGGCAGCGCTTTATACTGAAAAACTAAACATACAAGCAAAGTGGCTGCGATATTCAGGTCTGCACACGATGGTAAATAATGAAAATCTGATTTTTATAATAAGTCAGCGTAACTATTCAGAACCCCATTCGCAAAATCGCTACTACGCAGCTTTCCTTTTGCTCATG
>JBJELR010000204.1:0-2265 GCA_051879255.1 Lachnospiraceae bacterium
TTTTAAATGAATGGGCTGCAAGGAATCTTTTAGGTGCAATCCCTGAAAAAAATCGCTACCGGGAAATTGTATCCGGAGAAACTATTGAAGACAGGCCACAGGTACAAGAAGTCCTAAGACTGATAGAATCTCCTAAGTACAAAGCGATTCTTGTAGTAGAGGTTCAGCGTTTAAGTCGTGGCGATTTGGAAGATGCGGGAAGACTGATTAAACTACTGCGCTATACCAATACCGTAGTCATCACTCCACAAAAAACCTATGATTTACATGACGAATACGATCGGGATATATTTGAACGTGAATTAAAGCGTGGTAATGAATTTCTTGAGTATCAAAAAAGGATTATGAAGCGTGGACGGGAGGCCTCGGTAAAAAAGGGGAATTTCATTGGCTCTATTGCTCCCTATGGATATGACAAAACATTTGTTATGGACGGTAAAGAAAAGTGCCATACACTCAAACCCAATCCCAAGGAAGCTCCTATTGTAAAAATGATCTTTGATATGTATGTCAACCAGAATCTGGGAAGGGTCACTATTGCCAGAAATCTTAATGACCTGGGAATACGAACCAAAAAGGGAAATCTCTGGTCACAAGATGCTATCAAAAGTGTATTGGAGAACGAGCATTATATTGGCAAAATCCGTTGGAACCGTAGAAAAGGGCAAAATATAGTTGAAGATGGTGAAATTCGCCAAATTAGGCCTAAATCAAAGCTAGGGGAGTATCTTGTCTATGATGGCCGTCATGAATCCATTATCTCTGATGAGTTATTTCAGGCTGCCAGAGAAAAACAAGGCAAACATCATAGAGCCAAACCTTCTACAAAGGTAAGAAATCCTCTTGCCGGACTTTTATACTGCCAGTGTGGCCGTACTATGTCTCTTAGAACCTATAAAAAGAATGGACAGGAACGCTCTGCCCCTCGGCTGATATGTGACAATCAATCCTATTGTGGTACATCCTCTGCCCTTTATTCTGAAATCCTCGACCGGGTTCGTGTAGTACTGCAGGATTGTATTAATGATTTTGAAGTGAAGATACGAAATGATGACAAGACTGCTGCCAAAATCCACTCTAACCTTATTAAACAATTAAAAAACAAATTGGAGGAGCTGGATAAGAAAGAACTTGCTCAGTGGGAAGCACAGGCTGACCCTGACCCTGATAAGAGAATGCCCCACCACGTATTTAAGGCCCTTAATGAAAAACTGCTGAAAGAAAAAGAAGAAGTTCAGCAAGCTCTAACCAATGCCACTGCTTCTATTCCGGAGCCAATCGACTATGAGGAAAAAATGAAGAATTTTAAAGAGGCTCTTTATGCTCTTGATCATTCTAAGATACCTGCTGAGCAGAAAAATCTTCTTTTGAAAAATTGTATTGAACGGATAGACTATAGACGGGATAAATCTGAAAGATTGCATGGATATAAAAGAAATAAGGCTATGCCTTGTCTAAAGGTTGGTGGAAATTGGAGCTCTCCCCCTGTTGACTTGAATTTTAAACTAAAAATATAACTTTTTGACTTCCAACATTAGGGAACAGATGAATTGGGGCATTTTGAGATGGTAGGAACCATCGTGCACCAACTGACCCGTAACCTGAGTATGGAGGAAATTGAAAATTCCGGTTTCGGTCCCTACTATATCGATCACACTTTAGGCATCTGGCCTCAATCTGCGGGAGGCGTACCTTTTAACGCAAATCAATTCCAGTCTAAGGGAGATGTGATTACCGACCTGACTGAAGACCTGGCCGCAGAGCAGAAAGCACGATCCACCTATGATAACATTCTTCGTGTTGTCAAAGACCCTGAAGTCGCTGATCCCATTCGCTTTTTAAGGCAAAGAGAGATTATTCATTTCCAGCGCTTCGGTGAGGCCTTAAGAAGGGTACAGGAGGATTTGGATCCCAAAAACTTCTACCAGTATAATCCTGACTTTGACCGCTGTAAAAAGTAAGAGCAAATAAACAAATACAGGAGCTGCTTACTCTATGGCAGCTCCTGTAATCATCCTCCACAATTTATCTGCTTTCCCCCAAAAAGAACAGAGCCACTGTCCCCGGACCGGAATGTGCCCCAATGGTGGGGCCTACTTCATTAATCAGAAATTTCTTTATGCCAAATCGTTTCTCAACTTCCTCTTTTACCAAATTTGCATCCTCAATACAATCCCCATGACTGATAAAAATCACATCATTCTGATTGGCATAGCTGCCAATCTTTTCCTCCATATAATCTACCAGTGCATGCAAGGATTTTTT
>JBJELR010000205.1:0-2220 GCA_051879255.1 Lachnospiraceae bacterium
TTTCCGGTACTGTTTATGTATCTATCCAATTCATTCAACTGACTGACACCGGCACTAATCAGCACCCCATCTCCAATGGCTCTGGAACCGGCAGAAAAAATACTAAAGGTCTGGGAAAAAGATGCTGCAATCATCTCAAACTTCTGTGCATCCACCGTAGACATGGAGAAAAGCAAAACGAAAAAGCAAAGCAGCAGGTTCATCAGGTCGGCGAAGGTATTCATCCATTCCTTGGAAGGTCCTTGCAGTTCCTCCTTCTGCCTTTTAGCCATCTACTTCACCCCCAGTTGTGTTCATATCCTCTTTCTCCGCAGGAGACAGGAAGGATTTCAGCTTTTCTTCAATTACACGAGGGTTCTCTCCTGCCTGGATGGACAGAAGACCTTCAATCATTACTTCCTTAATCACCATCTCGGTATTGTTTTTGGAGTTCAGCTTGCCCACAACAGGAACGGCAATCCAGTTAGCCAGCATGGATCCGTATAGTGTGGTAATCAGGGCAAGTGCCATCGCCGGACCGATAGTAGAGGGATCATTCATATCCTGTAACATATTAATCAGACCAATCAGAGTACCAATCATACCCCAGGCAGGTCCCATACCCGCCAAATCGTTCCAAAAACCGATGCAGCGTTTATGACGGCTTTCAATACTGCCCATTTCCGTCTCCAAAATTCCCCGAACCAGTTCAGGGTCGGTACCGTCCACAATCAGTAAAACACCCTTTTTCAAAAAATCGTCATCCAGCTCTGCGGAGGCCTCCTCCAGGGCCAGCAGGCCTTCCTTGCGAGCAACGTTGGATAAATCAATAATCTTGCGAATCACCTCAGGCAGGTCAAACTCAGACATCTTGAAAATCAAAGTAATACTTTTCAGTCCCCGCACAACCTCCGGCATGGTGTACTGGGCCATAACCGCACAAAGGGCACCTCCCAAAGTGATTAAGGCAGAACCTGGATCCACGAAATTCCCCAGGGCTGAAACACTGGCACCACTAATAATTCCGAATATTACCAGTGCAAAGCAGAGTACAATACCAATTAATGATGCTATATCCATAGCCATCCCCTCTTCTCTCTCGTTTAGTCGCAAGGGCATACTACCCCTAGTCCTTAGTTGCTATTTTACTAGATATTTCTAATCTTGTCTACTTTCTTTTACAAAAAACGACATAGGCTGACAAAAATTCCAATCATTTTCCTACTATAAAACGGACTTATTCTCCTCTGTCTATTATATATTTTTATCTGCCGTATACATAAAATTATCAGCAGCCGCCCAGAGGCAGCCGCTGATAACAGTCAACTTAACTGGTACTGAGATTACCGTTTCAGGTTAACCAACTCTTCCAGCATGGTATCGGATACGGTGATGATTCTACTGTTTGCCTGGAAACCTCTCTGGGTGGTAATCATTTCCGTAAATTCTGCGGAAAGATCCACGTTACTCATTTCCAGAACACCGGTATTCATATAACCTCCATTGGCCGTAATGTCTACACCGATTCCGTCAAAGCCACCGGAGTTAAGCGTGTCGGAATAGAGGTTATCTCCTGCCTTCTCCAGACCGGAGGCATTGGCAAATTCCGCCACTGCTATCTGGCCTAAGAGCTTGGTCTGTCCATTATCATAGCTGGCATAAATCATACCATTGTTCTGAACAGAGATACCAATCATCTCTCCCAGCTTTCTTCCGCTTCCCAAGCCATTAACATCACCATTGGTAGCAGTTATGGTTGAGGTGCCGCTATTGTTAAACATGGTTGTCTTAGTAAAATCAATCGCAATATCAGAGAATTTACTCTGTTGTCCATCAGGGGTAGTTACGGTAAGAGCAGACAAATTCAAGGCTGCCGTATCTGAAATTCCGTCTATTCCTACAAAGGTACCATTGGTGGCATCAAATACTACTCTGTAGCCTTGAAAATCAAGTGCATCGGAGGTAACTGCATTTGCATTCTGTATACCTAGAACCGTCTGCAGTTCTATCTGTTGCGCTAGTCCACCATTTTTCGTTACCTCAACTTTATTATTAATAAACACTTCCAACACACTTACATAACGAATGGTATCATCTGTAGTAACATCAGGCGTATTATTATCATCAGCGACATAACTAACTTTTAAATTATTTAATTCGTCAATACTGTCATAACCATACGCATTAGCAAGTGCATTTAGTTCATTCAGTTCATCAGGTGTAAGCTGCTGCTGCTTAATA
>JBJELR010000206.1:0-2217 GCA_051879255.1 Lachnospiraceae bacterium
TGCTTCCCATCCTTTTCAAAAGAATGGGTAACATAGCCTACATTTTCCGTTGAATCAAACAGTACCTCCAGATACTGAATCAATTCTTTTTTCGGATCCCAATTTTCAGGCTCCGTTATTTCTTTTCCTTCAATCCAGTTTTTATCAATAATTACTTTGTCATCTCGATTTATGGTACTGTCCCAGTCAAGTTCGTATCCAGCATCCCGCTCCGGTATCCATCCGTTATCCTTTGCCATCTGTACAATAGTCCCTCCGGTAACCGGAGACACTGCGCCATTAAAACTATTCCATTTACGGAAGCACTCTCCATGATGGTATCTGGAATGATCAGTCATACTCCATTTTTCCCATTCAGAAGCAGAGTAACCTTCTTCCTTAAGTGCCATACCTACATTTATCCACTCCTGATAAGTCAACCTGGATGGATCAATATATGTCAAAACCTCCAAAAGATTATATCCTTCTGTCATTCTCTCTTATGCTCCCATATATTCCTGTGGATTAATCCCGGAAGGCACCTTCCATCCATTTGCAGCAATGCGATCAATCAGTTTTCTGGCTGTTTCAAACTGCCAGGTTCCTACGTGCTGAAACCCTTTATTTTCAAGAAATCTGATTTGCTTAGGAGTAGTAAGCCCTTCCTGTTTTCTTTTTTCTAAACGCTCCAATATTTTTGTTGCCTTACCGGCATTATCAATCTCATCCGGGAATATACCAAGCTTTTCTAATGCCTGTTTTTGCTTTTCTGATGGTGGAGCCATTTCCCATCCAAAAGCCGGAACATACCCGGAGAGATCCTCTGCCTGTATACTCATTTCAAACTGCAAAGGGTCAACCAGCTTCCGTTTTCGGTGTTTCATTTCTGCAAGCTGTTTGGCCAGTGATTCTTCCCTTTGTGCAACTACATCTTCTGATGCTGATTTTTCTACTTCTTCCAAATCCATTGGGCATCCTGCAGCATCTTCTAACCTCTTGGTCATTTGTTGTGCTACTTCTTTATCTGTACAAATCAAATCTGCAGGATGGCATAATTCATGCCTCTCCGTATGCCAGAGAAAATCCAGAAGTAATAGCTCTGTTTTTCCCTCAAAAAGTCTTGTCCCTCTACCCACCATTTGGCTATACAGGCTCCTTACCTTTGTTGGTCTGAGCACAACGATGCAGTCTACTGCCGGGCAGTCCCACCCTTCCGTAAGTAACATAGAGTTGCAGAGAACGTTGTACCTTCCCTGCTCATAAGCGGATAGTATTTCTGCCCTATCCTTACTCTCTCCATTAACCTCAGCAGCCTGAAAACCTTTCTCATTCAAAATATCCCTGAATTTCTGACTGGTTTTGACCAGAGGCAAAAATACAACAGTCTTCCGTTTTTTACAATATTTCTCCATTTCATCAGCAATCTGATGTAAGTAAGGATCCAGGGCTGTGGCAATATCCCCGGATTTAAAATCACCTGCCTGCACACCCACTCCAGACAAATCCATCTTTAACGGAATAGTCATTGCCTTAATTGGACTGAGATAACCGGATCGGATAGCCTTTGGCAGGGTATATTCGTATGCCAGGGAATCAAATACCTGACCCAGATTCTTCATATCTCCCCTGTCCGGTGTGGCGGTTACCCCAAGAACTTTAGCCTCAGAAAAATGATTTAATACCCGCTGATAGCTATCAGAAATGCTGTGGTGGGCTTCATCAATAATAATGGTGTCAAAATAATCACTGGGAAACTGAGACAGTCGCTTTTCTCTCATCAAAGACTGTACGGAGCCAACCACTATTCTAAACCAGCTTCCCAGACAGCTTTCCTCTGCCTTTTCTGTCGCACATCCAAGTCCTGTGGATTTATGTATTTTATCCGCAGCCTGTTCCAGAAGTTCCCCCCGGTGGGCAAGAATTAAAACCCGATCTCCCTGCCTTACGCATTCTTCCGTTACTTTGGCAAATACAATGGTCTTACCGCAACCTGTAGGGAGTACAAGAAGGATTTTCATCACCCCCTTGTTCCATTGTGCAAAAATACTCTGCTTTGCTTCCTCCTGATACGGACGTAATTCCATTAAAATTCACCTGCCTTAAATGCGGGTCCTTCTTCCTTTGGATAGAAACGTTTAATATCATTGTATTTTAATTCATCTCCATTATCTTTTTTATAGGTATGAATGCCAACCTTACATTTACCGGATGATCCAGGTACATATCCCCAATTCATCT
>JBJELR010000207.1:0-2208 GCA_051879255.1 Lachnospiraceae bacterium
CGGATGCGGTCAAAGTATATTCCTGTATCCATCACCTGCCGATGCACCTTATCCCGCAGTTCCTCATCCGCAGACAGTAAAAAACGGCAGCCATATTCATCTGCAAATCGGGCAAAAACCGGTCAATTTTTGCCCTCAAACCACAACATCTTGTGGTTGAACCCGTCTATTTCTTCTCTTTTCCACAATACTGCATCAGAATCACTGACTCAACGTGCCCCGTATTAGGAAAATTATCAAACACTCCTACCCTTTTCATCTCATAGCCATATTCTCTCAGATACTTCACATCCCTGGCAAGGGTGGCAGAGTCGCAGCTCACATAGACAATTCGCTTTGGCTGCATCTGCACCATGGTGGACAGACAGGTCTCGTCGCAGCCCTTTCTGGGTGGATCCACTACAATCACATCCGCGTATATTCCTTCCTTTTCATACTTCTCTGGTAGGACCTCCTCTGCCTTACCCACAAAAAAGTCCACATTGGCAATCCCATTACAGGCAGCATTTTCTCTGGCATCTGCAATAGCCTCGGGGACAAGCTCCACACCATATACCTGCCTTGCCTTGCCTGCCAGAAAAAGAGAAATCGTTCCGATGCCGCAATACAAATCCCATACGGTTTCCTCCCCCGTAAGAGCCGCATATTCCAAGGCTCTGGCATATATTTTTTCCGTCTGTACGGGGTTCACCTGATAAAAAGACAGGGGAGAGATGTTAAAGGTGAGGCCTCCTATGGTATCCTTAATCTTCTCCTTTCCATACAAAAGGCGAATTTCCTTTCCCATAATGACATTCGTCTTTTCCCTGTTGATGCTGATACTGATACTGGTCATTTGAGGTATCTCCAGTAAGGACTCTATCAGCTTATTCTCTGCCGGCAGCCTTCCTGCATTGACCACCAGGCAGACCATAAGCTGTCCGCTGGCAAAGCCCTTTCGAATCAAGACATGACGAATAAGCCCCTGATGCGTCTTCTCCTCATAAGCTTCAACCTCTTCTTCCTTCATATAAGCCAGGATTTTTTCCAGGATCAGCTTATTTTCTGCCACACCCAGGGCACAATCGGTATTCGCAATAATACTGTGAGTCCGTCCCGCATAAAATCCGGTAATCACCTTCCCTTCTTTATCTAAACCAAAGGGAAACTGTGCTTTATTTCGGTAATAAAAGGGATCCTCCATTCCCACTGGCGGTTCCATAACCCTATCCACCGCCTCTGGTGCCAATCCACCAATACGAATCAGGTTATTTTTTACCTTATTCTGCTTAAACTCCAGCTGTTTTTCATAGGAAAGCGCCTGAAGCTGGCAGCCTCCACACTGCCGATAGAAACTGCATCTTGGCCGGACACGAAAAGGAGAAGGTGTAATCACCCTCTCCAACCTGGCATAAGCGTAATGTTTTTTAACCTTCATCATCTTGGCTTCCACCACATCTCCGATTACTGCATCTTTGATGAACAGCGTATAGCCATCCACCTTACCAATACCTTCTCCATTCTCCCCCATGTCCTCTATTTTCACCTGACAGACAGCATTTTTTTGAAATTCCATAAATCTCCTCGCTAATCTTTAACCTAATCATCCCATAATCCATTGTTCTCCGGGAAAACCACCTGGCATCATATACGGCTCTGCACTCAATCCACCTTCGTTACCCGCAGATTGGACTCAAACAATCGATTATAGCCCATCCATCCTGTTTCCTTAGTGGACTGTAGCAGCTCCGCAAAGGTCTGCATCTTAGCATCCGTATTATCAGCAAAATTAAGGGCCATGGCCTCCATAATGGCCGGTTTTTTCGGTGAGCCGTATTCATATTCTCCATGGTGGGCAAGAATACAGTGCTTTACCTCTGCTGCAAGCAATGGCGGAAAGCCCGGAATCTGGCGAACCTTTTCTCCTACCATTTCCACTCCCATCACAATATGCCCTAAAAGCTGTCCGTCCTCCGTATAATCATTTTGCGGAAAAGCTGAAAGCTCCTTGGTTTTTCCGATATCATGACACATGGCTGCGGTCAGAAGCAGATCCCGATTCAATAAGGGATAAGCTGTACAATAATACTCACACAGCTTTACAATACTCAGTGTATGCTCTAAAAGCCCTCCAATAAAGCCATGGTGGACACTTTTAGCTGCTGAGGACTTCTTGAATATCTTTGCAAACTCCATATCCTGAATAAAAATAGCCTCCAGAAGAGTACG
>JBJELR010000208.1:0-2202 GCA_051879255.1 Lachnospiraceae bacterium
CATATCACATTTGTTCATGAATACTACGATGTAAGGTACACCTACCTGACGGGAAAGCAAAATGTGCTCTTTGGTCTGAGCCATAACACCGTCAGTTGCAGCTACTACAAGGATAGCACCATCCATCTGTGCAGCACCGGTAATCATGTTCTTAACGTAGTCAGCGTGTCCAGGACAGTCAACGTGTGCATAGTGTCTCTTCTCAGTAGAGTACTCTACGTGAGCGGTAGAAATAGTAATACCACGTTCTCTCTCTTCGGGAGCTTTATCAATATTAGCGAAATCTACTGCTTCATTACCTTCAACTCTAACAGAAAGAGTCTTGGTGATTGCAGCGGTTAAGGTTGTTTTACCATGGTCAACGTGTCCAATGGTACCAATGTTACAATGGGCTTTAGTTCTCTCAAATTTTGCTTTAGCCATTTTTTCAAATCCTCCTAATAATTTACATGTTGATAATTATCCGCATTCCTGCGACTTCGCTCGATATTCTGATTATAGTAAATAATCAAAAGTTTTTCAAGCATTAACTTACTTTTTTAGCTTATTTTACAGCCTTAGCTGCCAGAACTTTTCTACAAGAAAAAGTTTCTTTATTTACTTTCCAGCCTTAGCTGCCAAAACTTTTTCTACAAGAAAAAGTTTCTTTATTTACTTTCCAGCCTTAGCTGCCAGAACTTTTTCTTGAACGTTCTTAGGCACCTGCTCATATTTCTCAAAGAACATAGAGTAGTTTCCGCGTCCCTGTGTTCTGGAACGAAGGTCTGTAGAGTAACCAAACATCTCTGACAAAGGAACAAAGGCTCTTACAATTTTACCTCCGCCCAGGTCATCCATACCTTCAATACGTCCGCGACGGGAGTTGATGTCACCGATAACATCACCCATATATTCCTCAGGCATGGTTACTTCAACCTTCATAATAGGCTCCAGCAGTACCGGTGATGCCTTCTGCATAGCTTCTTTAAATGCCAGGGAACCGGCAATGTGGAATGCCATTTCAGAGGAGTCGACTTCATGGTAAGAACCATCATAAACGATAGCGTGTACACCAACTACAGGGAAACCTCCCAAAATACCAGCCTTAGTTGCTTCCTCGATACCTTCCCCAACTGCAGGAATATATTCCTTGGGAATGGCACCACCAACAACCTGGGATTCAAACTTGAACAGTTCTTCTCCGTTGGCATCCATGGGCTCAAATTTAACCTTACAGTGACCATACTGACCACGACCACCGGACTGCTTAGCATATTTGCTGTCCACTTCAACGGTCTTGGTAATTGCTTCTTTATAAGCAACCTGAGGTGCACCTACATTAGCCTCTACCTTGAATTCACGCAACAGACGATCCACAATAATTTCCAGATGCAGCTCACCCATACCGGCAATAATGGTCTGACCGGTTTCCTGATCGGTGTGTGCGCGGAAGGTGGGATCTTCTTCTGCCAACTTCGCAAGTGCTTCTCCCATTTTACCCTGTCCGGCTTTCGTTTTGGGCTCAATAGCAAGCTCAATAACAGGCTCAGGGAATTCCATGGATTCCAGAATAACCGGATGCTGATCATCACAGATAGTATCACCGGTGGTAGTAAACTTGAAACCTACCGCAGCAGCAATATCTCCGGAGTAAACCTTATCCAGCTCCTGTCTCTTATTTGCGTGCATCTGTAAAACACGTCCCACACGTTCCTTTTTATTCTTGGTTGCATTCAGTACATAAGAACCGGAATTCATTGTACCGGAATACACTCTGAAAAATGCCAGTTTACCAACGAAGGGATCGCTCATAATCTTAAATGCCAGTGCAGAGAAAGGTTCCTCATCAGAAGAATGTCTTTCAATCTCGTTTCCTTCCATATCAACACCCTTGATTGCAGGGATATCTATGGGAGAAGGCATAAACTCAATAACTGCATCCAACAGCTTCTGAACACCCTTGTTACGATAAGCAGTACCACAGCATACGGGAACGGCTGCACATTCACAGGTTCCTTTTCTCAATGCTGCCTTTCACTGGTCATTAGTGGGCTCCTCACCCTCTAAATACATCATGGTTAAATCATCGTCTAACTCGCAGATTTTCTCTACTAATTCAGAACGATAAAGTTCAGCCTCATCTGCCATATCTGCAGGGATATCCACGATGGAAATATCATCTCCCTTTTCATCATTGTAGATATAGGCCTTCATTTCAAACAG
>JBJELR010000209.1:0-12320 GCA_051879255.1 Lachnospiraceae bacterium
TATGATAACAACTCCGGAGACAGAACGGTAGAGCTGGCAAAAGAGGCAGGTGCAGTTGTCCGTTATGAACGAATGCAGGGTAAGGGCAACGTAATCCGCCGTATGTTCAGAGAGATTGATGCTCACTGTTATATTATGGTAGACGGTGATGATACCTACCCGATGGAATATGCCAGAGAGATGGCGGATAAGGTGCTTGTAAATCATGCAGATATGGTGGTGGGAGACCGTCTGTCTACAACCTACTTTACAGAAAATAAGCGACCTTTTCATAATTTTGGAAACTCTTTGGTGCGTAAAAGCATCAATATATTGTTTAAGAGTGAAATCAAGGACATTATGACCGGTTATCGGGCCTTCAGTTATCAGTTTGTGAAGACTTTTCCGGTAATGAGTAAGGGATTTGAGATTGAAACGGAAATGACCATTCATGCAGTCAATAACAATATGCAGATGGAGAATGTTCTGGTGGACTACCGGGATCGGCCGGAAGGAAGTGAATCCAAATTGAATACTTATACCGATGGCTTCAAGGTGTTGATGACCATAGGGCGGCTATTTAAGGAGTACAGGCCCTTTCCCTTTTTCAGCCTGCTTTCTGCAGTATTGGTGATTCTTGCGCTGATATTTTTTATTCCCGTATTCGTGGAATACCTTCAAACGGGGCTGGTTCTCAGATTTCCAACCCTGATTGTGTGCGGCTTTGTCTGTCTGGCAGCCATTCAATCTTTTTTTTCGGGAATGATTTTGAATAATATTGTGCAGCGTGACCGGAAGAATTTTGAGATGGATTTGAACCGGGTGTATGGGGAGTATATACAAAAAGCAAAGAAGTGATAAAGTAAAATTACTTTAGGATGAGAAAGGAAATGAATGATGAAGCTTGCAGTGGCAGGAACAGGTTATGTGGGTCTGGTGGCAGGAGTATGCTTTGCGGAGGTAGGGCATGAGGTGACCTGCGTGGATATTGATGAAAATAAGGTAAAGCTGATGGAGAGCGGTATTTCTCCTATCTACGAAGAAGGCTTGCAGGAACTGATGGAAAAAAATAATGCAACCGGGAGACTGCATTATACCACTGATTATCGAAAAGCCTATAGAGAGGCGGAGGTCATTTTTATCGGTGTGGGTACACCCGAAATGGCCGATGGCAGTGCTAACTTGAGTTATATTGCTACCGTTTGCCGACAGATTGCCGAATCGGTGGAAAAGGACTGTCTGGTGGTAGTAAAATCTACTGTACCAATTGGCACAAATGACAAGGTGGAGCAATTTATCCAGGACTTTCTGGTCAGAGATGTTAAGGTAGAGGTGGCATCCAACCCGGAGTTTCTGGCTCAGGGGACAGCAGTCAGGGATACCCTGCATGCTTCCCGAATTATTATTGGTACCCAAAGTAAGGAAGCAGAAAGCATTTTAATGAAGCTGTATGAGCCCTTCAACCTGCCTATTGTTTCGGTAAAAAGGCGTTCTGCGGAGATGATTAAATATGCCTGCAACGATTTTCTGGCACTGAAGATTTCTTATATGAACGATATTGCCAATCTCTGTGAGTTGGTGGGGGCAGATATAGAGGATGTGGCCCGGGGAATGAGCTACGATGAGCGGATTGGTTCCCGTTTTTTGAATGCCGGTATCGGCTTTGGGGGAAGCTGCTTTCCCAAGGATACTAAGGCTCTGAAATATCTGGCCAGACAGCATGGCTATGAACTGAAAACAGTGGAGGCCTGTGTGGAAGTCAATACCCGCCAGAAAACCCGTCTTTTTGAAAAGGCCAGAAGAAGGATGATTACCTTTGAGGGACTGAAAATTGCCGTTTTGGGTTTAACCTTCAAGGCAGGAACAGATGACCTTCGGGAAGCACCCTCAGCAGAAAATATCGCATTGCTTTTGGAGCAGGGAGGCAGAATATATGCTTATGATCCGGTAGGAGAAAAAAGGGCCAGACAGCAGTTTCCGGAAGGAACGATAGGCCCGGGGGAAATGCATTATGTCAATAGCCCCCGGGAAGCATTGGAACAGGCCGCCATTTGCTTTATCTTTACGGAATGGCCCCAAATCAGGGAAATAGCACCGCAGACTTATCAAGAACTGATGCGTGTTCCTTTGGTTTATGACGGACGCAATCTTTATGAACTGAGTGCCATGAAGGAAGCAGGAATAGAGTATTACAGCATAGGAAGATAAAGGAGAACAGTATGCAGCCTTTGCAGCCTGAAAAGACCTATTTAATTACCGGAGGCGCCGGATTTATTGGCTTTTTTTTGTCCCAAGCTCTTTTAGAGAAAGGGGCCAGGGTTATCGGCTTTGACAATATGAATGATTACTATGAGGTGAGCCTGAAGGAAGATCGATTGGCTATCCTGCAAAGAAATGAGGGCTACACCTTTATCAGAGGAGATCTGTCAGACAAAGAGCAGGTTTTTGCCTTGTTTAAACAGTATCGGCCCCAAATCGTAGTGAATCTGGGGGCACAGGCAGGAGTCCGTTACAGTATCGACCACCCGGATGCTTATATGGAATCTAATGTGATGGGCTTCTTTCATATTCTGGAGGCTTGCAGAGCCTTTCCGACAGAGCATCTGGTGTATGCCTCCTCCAGCTCCGTTTATGGAGCCAATGACAAGATTCCCTTTTCTGTGGAGGATCAGGTAGATCAGCCGGTAAGCCTTTATGCAGCCACAAAAAAGTCCAATGAACTAATGGCCTATGCCTATAGTAAGCTGTACCATATTCCGGTAACCGGACTGCGGTTCTTTACCGTATACGGACCCTTTGGCAGACCGGATATGGCCTATTTCAAGTTTGCAAAGAGCATTATGGAGGGTCGTCCCATCCAGATTTACAACAATGGCGATATGTATAGAGATTTTACTTATATTGACGATATAGTCACAGGGATGATGAATTTACTTTGTAACCCTCCTGCACTGGATCAAAAGGGAGCCGCCTATAAAATTTACAATATCGGTAATCACAAACCGGAAAAATTGATGGATTATATTGAGACATTGGAAAAATGTCTGGGAAAAGAGGCAGAGAAAGAATATCTTCCCATGCAGCCGGGGGATGTTCCCCGTACCTATGCAGATGTGACAGAATTGATGGAGGATTTTGATTTTAAGCCCGAGACAAGCATAACAGAGGGACTTTCCCGGTTTGCAGAGTGGTTTAAGGAGTACTATCACTATGCTGTTTAACTCCTATATTTTCCTTTTTCTGTTTTTACCATTGTGCCTGGCAGGCTATTATGGACTGAAAAACAGGCAGACTACACTGGCAAAGGTATGGCTTATCGGTTTTTCTCTTTGGTTCTACGGCTATTTCAGCTTGAACTACCTGCTGATTATGGTATTCAGTATTTTAGGTAATTATGGCTTTCATTTGTGGCTGATTAGTACACATAGGGGAAAAAGAGCCGGTAAAGCCGGGGTAATTTTAGGGATTGGCGTCAGTCTGAACCTTCTGGTGCTGTTTTATTTTAAATATGCCTCCTTTTTTCTGGAAAATGTAAATCAGCTATTTGGTCTGACCATTCCCTTGAGACACATTTTGCTGCCTCTGGGAATCAGCTTTTTTACCTTCCAGCAGATTTCCTTTCTGGCAGATACCTACAGGCAGGAGATGGGACGCTGCTGCTTTGTGGACTATGCCCTTTTCGTTTCCTTCTTTCCCCAGTTGATCGCAGGACCTATTGTGACCCATGAGGAAATGCTGCCGCAATTTGCGGCTATTGGAAAAAAGAAGGTGGAAGGGGAAGAATTTGTCAGGGGAATTTTCCTTTTTGTGTTGGGTCTTGGAAAAAAGGTACTGATTGCGGATACCTTTGGAGTGGCAGTGGATTACGCCTATGGAAATTTGGCAGGTTTAAACGGCTTTGAATGCTTTCTTACCATTATTTTCTATTCTTTACAGCTTTATTATGATTTTAGCGGTTACTGTGATATGGCCAGAGGAATCGGAGGACTTTTTGGGATTCAGATTTGTGAGAATTTCCGTTCTCCCTATCAAGCCGCCAATATCATAGAATTCTGGAAAAGATGGCATATTACGTTAAGCCGATTCTTTACTAAAAATGTTTATATTCCCTTAGGAGGAAACCGTAAAGGCGCAGTCAGAATGTACATTAATTTGCTTCTGGTATTTTTCTTAAGCGGCCTGTGGCATGGAGCCGGGTGGAATTTTATTCTTTGGGGAATGATGCATGGGATACTTTATGTAATCACCAGATGGTGGGAAAGCCATAAAGAGAAAAGCGTAGAGGCAGCAGGAAAAAAATTCGGGTTAAAAAAGATTCTTGCTGTTACTGCTACTTATTTCTATGTCAGTCTGGCCTGGGTGTATTTTAGAGCCGAGACGGTGGGGGAGGCTAACCTGCTGATTAAACAGGTGTTCCTAAGGCCCTGGGCACTGCCCGGTACAGCTATGGCAGATGCCTTCAACCTGGGAGAATTCTGGTATGTTCTTAAGGTTTTGCGAATAAGCAGCCTGCCGGCCGGCTATTGCTATTTGCTGCTTATCTTTACCCTGTTCATCCTGTTGGTAACTTTCAGGGGGAAAAATGTCGCCTGTATAGTAAAGGCTTCCTCTCTGAAGCCTGCTGGTGCAGTGGTGGCAGCAATCCTGTTTGCGTGGTGTGTGATTTCCCTGTCGGGAGTAAGTACCTTTTTATATTTTAATTTTTAAGAAATAACTTTCAAAGAATTCCCCGGACAGTTTGCCTAAATCATGGTGGAGAGGTAAGGATGGATAAAACGAGAAAATGGTTATTGGTATTTGGCAGTCTTACGTTACTTTGCCTGTCGGCAGTAGCGGGTTTGATTTATGTAGTGGATCCTTTTTTTCAGTACCATAAGCCTCTGGAGAATTTTCCCTATATTGTGGATAATCAGGTGAATATGAATCCCGGACTGGCAAAAAATATGGATTATGACAGTATCCTTCTGGGCTCCTCAATGACCGTAAACTTTGATACCCACTGGTTTGAAGTATACTGTGGGCTTAAGACCCAGAAGCTTAGCTATAACGGTGCCTTTCCCAAGGATCAGGCCAACATTATGGATAGGGTATTTCGTGAAAAGGGAAAGGAAGTGAAGCGGGTTTTTCTGGGGATTGATGAGTTGAATTATTCTGCAGATATTAATCAGACCAAGTTTGAAATTCCTGGCTATCTGTATGATGAAAACTACTTTAATGATGTCTCTTATTTATTCAATAAGGATGTTCTTTTAGATTATATTTTTCGGGCTGTGGCAGACCCTAAGGACAAATCGGACTGGAATATGATTTATAAACCCTGGTGGCAGGATGAGCATTATCAGAAGGCTCTGGTGTTGATGTATTATGAGCCGGCACCGGAGGAGGAAGAACCGGTTTTCGCAGACTTTTATCTGGAGTCCATCGAAGCCAACCTTTCTGCCAATATCTGCCCTTATATTGAAGCCCATCCGGAAACCACGTTTACCATATTTTACCCGCCTTACAGTATTCTCTATTGGAATGACGTGATGCGAAGGAAGGAGCTGGAGGCGGTAATCGCAAAATATGACTATATGACCAGGAGGCTTTTGGAGTACGATAATGTAGAGATTTTTTTCTTTCAGAATCAAGAAGAGATTATCTGTAATTTAAATAACTACGCAGATTATACACATTACCATGGACGAATTTGTGAATATATGGTTCAATGCTTCGCGAAGGGAGAGCGCCGGGTGACAAGAGAAAACCTGGAGGAAGAATTGGAAATGTTATATCAGCTTGCTTCAACTTACGATTATGAAGCCATATTTGCGGATTGGTATAATTAAGGAGGCTGTATGATTTCACAGGGAATAGTATTGATTCTGGTTTTGGGACTGGCTCCTTTGGGAACCGGCATGATTATTGACCATATGTTGGATTCCAGGCAGAGAAGTTTGGGAATGAGTTATATTGCCGGCTTTTTGACCCTTCTGGCAGTATTTCAGCTAATTGCCGTTCCGATTGTTTTTCTGGATGCCTGGGGATTCCCACTTTTGGTAAAGCTGTTTACGGCAATATCGGCTGTACTGGCCGGTACAGGAATTGTGGTATCCATGCATTACTGGCGAAAGGGAGAACGGATATGGCATCCTGCAGTGCATCTTAAAGAAAGAAGCAGAATGGAGCAGTTAGAGTGGCTTTTAGTGGTGCTTTTAATTGCCTTTCAGTTGGTAATGGCAGTTACCCATGCATCTTTTGATGGTGATGATGCCTATTATGTGGTACAATCGGTAATGACCGATGAAACGGATACCTTGTACCGAATTCTTCCTTATACGGGATTGTCCACTTCCTTGGATTATCGTCATTCCATGGCCGTTTTTCCTATTTGGATTGCCTATATTGCCCGGGTCACAGGAATTCATGCTGCCATACTCAGCCATACCATTCTGCCGCTGGTGTTGATTCCGATTACCTATTGGATTTATCTGGAGATAGGAAAAAAGCTGTTTAGAGAGAAGAAGGAGCAGCTGCCAAGTTATATGATTTTGGTTTGTGCCCTGCAGATTTTTGGGAATGTATCGATTTATCCTGCTTCTACTTTTTTTCTTATGCGTACCTGGCAGGGGAAATCCATGCTGGCCAATGTGGTTATTCCTTCTATTTTCATGGTTCTATTGTGGATTTTTGAAGAAGAAGGAGAGAAAAGACTGATTCGAAAAGGGCTTTGGATTCTGCTTTTTATGATTAATCTTGTAGCTGCGATGATGAGTACAGCCAGTGTATTTTTAAATGTGCTTCTTTTGGGAGTGATGGCTGTAGTGCTGGCAGTCAGGGAAAAAGAGCCTAAAATACTTTTTAAAATGGGCATTACCTGTATTCCCTGTATGGCCTATGGGCTGCTCTATCTTTTGCTGTAGAAAGGAGAGGGCATGAAAGAAATACTGCTTATTTTTCGTGAATATACGGGAGCCGGGTATTTGACCATACTCTATCTGCTGGCTTTGCTATATTTATGGGTAAGTGAAAAGAATGAAGCTGTGCGCAGTATATTGGTATATGGCGCCAGTGTGCTTCAGGTGCTGTTTTTTATTCCTTTGTTTTATTATGGCTATCAGCTTCTGGACAAAGGAACCTACTATAGAATTCTATGGCTTTTGCCTATGACGGTTACTATTGCTTACAGTGGAGTGAGGGTTTTAAGCCGTTATCCCAGAATGGGAATAATTTTAGGGGTAATTTTGATTGCCATTTCGGGGAAATACGTATATAGTAATAGATATATAAGCAAAGCGGAGAATGCCTATCATATTCCCCAGGAGGCTGTTGATGTGTGTCAGGCCATAATGCCCGGGGAGGGGCAGGAGAGGGTAACGGGAGTGTTTCCCGATGACCTGATTCATTTTATCCGCCAGTATACTTCTGAGATACAGATGGCTTATGGCAGGGACTATCTGGCTCCCGACTGGATTTATGGAGACCACCCCCTTCGTCAGGTGATGAACGAGGGGCGTATTCCTGCCGGGAAGCTGGCGGCTTTGGCCACAGAATATAACTGCAGTTACATTGTTTTGCCAAAGGGCAAGGAGATAGCGGGCAGTCTGGAAAGTCAGGATATTATCAAAATTGATGAGACAGAGCATTATGATATTTACCGGAATAATCAGGTGGATATCATTTATGAAGATAAAAACTAAAATTATATTCAATGGAGGTAGCTATGACAAAAGCAGCAATCTTAAAAAAGGAAATCTTATCTCAGTACAGAAGCCTAAGGCAGTTTGCCATTGAAATGGAAATTCCTTACAGCACACTGGTAACTGCCCTGGAAAGAGGAATTGAAGGAATGGGCTATGGTACAGTCATCAGAATGTGCGGCAAATTAAACCTGAATCCTATTGATTTCACTTCTCTTGAGAGAGATACCACTGTCAGTGAACAGCTTCTGGAAAATCGTGTAATGCAGTATTACGTGAAGCTGAATGCGCAGGGCAGAGAGAAGATTTTGGGCATCATGGAAGACTATGCACAGATTAAGAAATATAAGGGCAAAGGCTAGAAAAGGAATTAAGCCATAAGGTCATTTTAAAACAAGAACATTGCCATAGCAGTCTGCTTTAAAACTGCTATGGCTTATTTCTATGTTAAGGAGGAAAAGATGAAAAAGCTAATGGTAAGGATTGGTCAGAGTTTGACACCGAAACGCACAGCAATCCTATTAACGGTGATATATGTAGTTTCTGTGCTTCCCCTTTTTTGGCTTGCCAGGTATGCCTATCCCAGTGCCGATGATTATACCTGCGGCTCCAAAACGAAATTCATCTGGGACAGCACCGGTTCTCTGCTTGCCACTCTTATTCAGGCCGGCAAAGCAGCAGGATACTATTATATGAAATGGGCAGGCTGCTATACCTCATCCTTTTTTATGGTACTTCAGCCGGCGATTTTTGGAACCGGAGCCTATCGAATTACTCCCTTTATTATGTTGGGGGTTTTAAGTTTGGGGACAATATATTTTCTCCGGGTAGTACTGATAAAATTACTAAAGTGTAATTTCTGGGATGCACTAAGCATTACCATGCTCTATCTTTTTGTGGTCATACAGTGTGTTATCAGTCCGGTGGAAGCCTATTTTTGGTATAACGGGGCGGCCCACTATACGCTGTCCCATGGCTTATCTCTATTTTTGTACGGAATAATGCTGTCTATGTTTCTGGAAAACCAAAAAAGAAGAAAACGACTGTATCTTGTATTGTCCTGTATTCTTGCCTTTACCATAGGCGGTGCCAATTATCTTACGGCCCTAAATGTGGCAATCCTTTTTTTCGCAGCGCTGGCGGGCCTGGTCTTGACCGGAAAGCTAAAGGCAAACAGGGAAATGGTATTACCCATGTTAATCTTTTATCTGTCCTTTTTGGCCAATGTATTGGCACCGGGAAATCGGTTAAGGGCGGAAGCCTCACAGGGGATGCCGCCGTTGAAGGCAGTTTTGGCTTCCTTTTATTATGCCTATGAATACTGCATCAGTGAATGGACCGGCTGGATGGTTCTCATCGGTGCCATATTGGTGGCGCTGCTATTCTGGCATGCTTCAGAAAAGATAGAATTTTCTTTTCCCTGCCCCCTTTTGGTAGTAATCTTTGGATTTTGTATCGTGGCAGCGATGATTACCCCCTGCCTTTATGGGACAGGAAATATTGAAGCAGGAAGAATTAAATCCCTGATTTTTACCATGTACGTTTTGGTTTTTTATCTATGTGTTTGCTATGTAATGGGATGGCTGAGGAAAAAATGTCGGACTTTGGCTGCTGACCAAGAAGGAGAAAGAGGCTTTTCCATAAATTTTGTATGGGCGATTTGGGGCTGTTTCTTATTTCTTGCAGCAGGCATGGTTTTGGTAGGATTTTCAGAGCCGGGGGAACTGACTGCTTCAGAGGCCATATGGGAAATAGTAAGTGGTGAAGCCGAAACGTATAACGAAGCCATGAAGCAGAGAATTGAGGCTTATGAAAGCGGGGAAAGTAAAGTGGAGGTTTCGCCTTTGCCGGTAACCCCCGACCTGCTCTTTTTCTCCGATATTAAGGAAGACCCTAATGATTGGGAAAACCTGGGGGTATGTAAATTTTTTGGATTGGACAGTGTGCGAGTAAAGAGAGAATAAACCGGTATAGCCTAAAATAATGGGCTCACCATAAGACAGATTAATAGGGTCGGAAAGGAGCTTCCGACCCTATCTTTTTTGGATAATAAAAATCAAGGTTAACAATAATAATTAAACAACAGTCCGCTGTAGTTGCTGGTAAGATAGGGACTGAGAAAATTCTTCCCCGGATTCTTATAGGCTACGATGGTTTTATCGGCATAGTTCAAGGGATCTCTGGATACAGTTTCGCTTTTCTGGTAAAGGGAAGAAGAAAAGCCCTTCAGGGGATCCAGTAAATCCGTTGCATCCTCGGATTCAGCGGCCTGAGAGAGTAGATCATCATTAATGGTCAGAGAACCGTCGGCTGTTCTGGTAATCCCAATGGCATCCAACTCATTATGGTAAAGCCCCGTAATGGAGTTAAACTCACGAGCCAGCTTGTGGCTGCCCACTCTGCCGCTCTGGTATTGATCCATAGCCAGTAAAAAGGAATTGTAGCCGCCAATCAGAGTATGAATATTCTGCTTTATGGACTCTGTATTGGGCTTTATGCCTACGGTAACGGCTTCATTTCCTTCCGGAGATGTGCCGTAAAGGTTAACCAGATAATTGCGGCCGATACTGAAGTGATTGGAGGTAGAGGTCTTTTCCTCTCCGTCAACGGTAAAACGGGCATTAGAAGCTACACTCATCACATAGTCAATTCCCAAGTAGTCCACAGAACCCTGCTGTCCACCGGATTTCTGGTCAGTTATGGTAAAAATAGGCTTAAAGGTTCCGTCGGCATCGGGGGTGCTTCCGGTGCGATTGGAAGCAATACGGAGGGCATAGGTGTTGTTCATTCCCTCGATAATGGTGGCATTTAAACCGATATTGGCATGATTAATCAAACGGGCCAATTTACTTTGGACATCGTAGTTCCTATCTTCGCTGCCAATAGAATATTGGAATTCATAGCTTACTCCATTAATCCCTACGTCAAAAGAATAACTTCCCGGTTCCAGGTCCAAATCATAGGCCGGAAGAAAATGCCCTACATTTACCTGGGGAGAAGCCAGAGCCTGCACCTCAATCCGGTAGCTGGGAATCTCCTCCGAGGAGCTGCCGCTGCCGATATATTCTGCCGAAAGAACGTTTTCGTTACTGGAAAAAGCAATATTATTCTTTAGGAAATCATCATCCCTGCTTCCCGCTGACTGCAAAATAGTATGCTGAAGCTGACGTGCACTTTCCTTTAGAGAGATGGCAAAGGATTTGGTTTCCTCACTACGATTCAAGATATAGAGAGGGGATTCTTTGTTTATTTTCAGAATATTGCTGTAGATATCTTTTAGCTCACTTTTTTTGTGACTGTCCAGTCTGGCATCACTTTTGGGAGCATAGGTTGTCATATAATAATTGTAAATAGAAGTCATTATCGTATTAGCCATAATCCCCCTCCTTTCTTCCATGACGGAGTAATCTTCAATGTACCCGCTGCCTCCATGACGGCAGTCAGCGCTACAATCCTTTGTAAGTACATCTGGGCATAATAACCTACTATTTTTATTTATATCGGTTAAAACAGAAGGAAACTGTAGAGAAATAATTCAAAAGTAGAATTTCTTTCTATTCTGTGGTATTCTCTATAGATAAAAAAGAAGACATAAAACAGATGAAGACGGAGGCAATTATGGAAAAAAAACAACGAATAGTCTTTTTAGGTCTGGTAGGCATAAGCTTTCTGGCAATAGTTATCTACAATTTTCTTACCCCGTTAATGAGTGATGACCTTCTTTTTGATCGGAGCCTTTACCAGTCGGTGGGGGATATTTTTCGTGAAGAATACCACCAGTATATGACCTGGAACGGAAGATCCATACTGCAGGTAATTCTGAAAACGTTCAGCATACTGCCCAAGTGGGTGTTTAATATTTGTAACAGCCTGTGCTTCGTCTATGTCTCCCTGCTAATTTACTGGAACATAGAAGGAAGGAAAAAATACGATTCTTTGCTGTATGTATTGATTCAGCTTCTTATGTGGAATTTCAGTGTGGATTTTGCCCAAACCGTACTGTGGTTAGGCGGAGCCTGCAATTACCTGTGGGGGATGATGATTATTCTGAGCTTTATTACCCTCTTTCGCCATATGCTGGAAAAAGACAAAAGGAAGGAGAAAATATCGCCCCAAATGACCATACTTCTGATTTTCTCGGCTTTTCTGGCAGGTTGGGGAAATGAAAATACCTCCGGTGGGGCGATACTGATCGTGAGTTTACTTGTCCTGATTTACCTTTGGGAAAATAAACGGGTTGAAAAATGGATGTTGGCAGGACTGGGAGCGTCTTTGGCAGGCTTTCTTTTCCTCCTGCTGGCTCCGGGAAATGCAGTCAGGGGTGCCATTATGAAGGAGGGGGAAACCTACACCGGACTGGCAGCCCTAATCAGTCGAGGATTAAAAATCTTTAAGGCTATTGATGCCTATCTGCTCATGTATATGGTTGTGATTTGTTTTCTGGGGACCTATTTCTATTTTGAGAAAAGAAAGCCGAAGGAATTTAGGGAGGCAGCAGTTTTTACCCTTGCTTCTTTGGCCACAGCGGCAGTTTTGGTCTTTACGCCGGAGCCCATGGCCCGGGCTTATTACGGAGCGAATATTTACATGATGATGGCGGCACTTATGATGCTCTGGAAGCTGAAGGAAACAGACCGACCCTGGTATGTATTGAAGGTGGGA
>JBJELR010000210.1:0-2193 GCA_051879255.1 Lachnospiraceae bacterium
GAACATTAAAAGTATATTCACTTTTTCCTATATACTTAATGATAGAGGCAGTAGCACCGGACTCCTCCAGAACCTCTCTGGTAGCAGTATCCTTAAACTCCTCGCCTTCTTCTACAGTACCTTTTGGCAAAACCCAGCCTTCATACTTATTCTTATAATTTTTGTACAAAAGCAATATCTTGCCTCGAAAAATAACCACACCGCCACAGCTGGTTGCTTCTATCATTGCAATTCCTCCCTGATTGGTGTGATGTCCCTTAGATAGGGGCACAGATAAACTAATTACAGTATAGAACAATTTTGACCATTAGGCAAGAAATTATTTCTACCCTGGGGTTAAAGTGGGGTTAAAGCCCGAAGTAAGCATCAAAAAGCCGCTTGGCAATAGGAACTGCATAGTCCCCGCCGGAGCCGATTCTTTCCACAATGATGGTAACAGAAATCTCCGGATCTTCTGCCGGAGCAAAACCGGTAAACCAGGCATGAGAATCTGCTTTTACTTGGTTGTATTCTGCAGAACCGGTTTTTCCGGCTGCCGTATATTCTAAGCCCTTCAGACGGGTGGCCGTTCCCGATTCCACTACTGCAGTCATCAACTGTCTTAAGGTTTGTGCCTCCTCCTCACTCATCATCGCCTTATCGCTTTCCGGCTTGAAGGCTTCCACGATGCTGCCCTGTTCAGAAACAACCCGGTTAATCAGAGCAGGCTTCATGGGCACACCTCCATTGGCAATGGCATTAGTAATTAAATGCAGATGCAAGGGAGTCATCTGCACACTTCCCTGACCGAAGGAAATCTGAATCATATCTTCATCAGAAATACTTTCATCCACCGTCAGATTACTTTTACTGTAATTAAACCTTACCGGAAGGCTCTCGTTAAAGCCAAGCTGGCTGATGGTATCCTGATAAATGTCTCTATCCAATCCAAGGCCCATACTGGCAAAGGAACAGTTGCAGGACTTGGCAAAGGAGGCGACAAAATCCACACCATGATGGGCGGTTCCATGGTAGCAGGTAATTCTGCTGTCTCCGTAAGTGAAGTAACCATTACACTGGTAGCGATAGTTGTCATAAATCCCGCCATTTTGTCTTAAATAGGCTAATGCCGTTACTATTTTAAAGGTAGAGCCGGGCGGGTAGATTCCCTGGGTGGCGCGATTCAGGAGTACGGAGCTGTTCTTATCCTCCACGTAAGAATCCCAATCCTGAACGATGGTTTCCGGGTTAAAATCCGGTTTGGAAACCATGGCCAGAATCTCCCCCGTCTTTACGTTGCTGACGATAATCGCCCCCTGATATACCCCAAGAGATTTACTGGCAATTTCCTGCAAATCCGTTCGCAGTGAGGTATAGACACTATCTCCCGGATTTTTTACTGCGGCCACCTCATTTTCTACTTTGGCAGCCAGTGGGATGCTGGATTGAATCAAATAGGAGTTTGCCTGAGCCTCAATCCCCGTTTTTCCTTTGGTGGAAAAGCCTACCACATGGGCAAAAAGATTCTGGTACGGATAGGTGCGAACCTCCTTTCCATCCTCTCCGGTGATGGTTTCGGCCAAAACCTTTCCATCCCCGGAATAAATCCTCCCCCTGGTGTTTTGGCTGGCCAGAATATATTGGCGGGAATTATAGCTGTTGTTAATCATTTCCCGTCCCTTTTCCTGTACAAAATAAATATAATAGCCAATCATGGAAAGAAACAGCAGAGAAAAGAAAATTCCGGTAAAATACAGTTCTGTGTTCCTTTTACCCAGTTCTTTCTTCTCCTCTTTTTCCACCTTGGTTTTCTTTTTTTTCCACATCTTTTTCATTCCTCTTCCACTTCTGCCTCTGCCATAAGTTCTTCTTCCTGCCGGATTAACTGCAGTCCCTGCATAATGGCAAACATGATTACCGTAGTCAGCACACTGCTTCCTCCATAGCTGACCAGAGGCAGGGTAACTCCGGTGAGAGGAATAAATTTCATTCCCCCACCTACAGTAAGAAAAATCTGAAAAATATACATTACACCCAGACAGCAGCCTACCAGACGATAAAACTGATCCTCCAGTCCCATGGAAATTTTTAAGAAGGCCAGAAAACAGATCAGGCACACCAAAATCAGGCAAATAGCAAAAATTCCGCCTAACTCCTCTGCCACTGCCGAAAACATAAAATCCGATTCTACATAAGGAATATCCGAGGGTGTAC
>JBJELR010000211.1:0-12253 GCA_051879255.1 Lachnospiraceae bacterium
TGCTTTTGTGTTTACATTCAGGTTGTTTAACATTGCCACAAAGTTCTTGGTTTTGATTTCATCAAATTTCAGTTCATCTACAACCACCAGGTTGCCGCTTTGAACCTTGTCGGTTAATACCGATTTAAGAGCTGCTCTCTTTTCCTTCTTATTCAATTTGAAAGAGTAATCTCTTGGTACGGGCGCAAATACAACCCCGCCGCCTTTCCACTGAGGAGCTCTGATGGATCCCTGTCTTGCATGACCGGTTCCTTTTTGTCTCCAGGGTTTTCTTCCACCACCGGAAACTTCAGAACGGGTTTTCGCCTTCTGGGTTCCCTGACGTTTGTTTGCAAGCTGCTGTACAACTGCCATGTGTACCAGATGCTCGTTGATTTCAACACCGAACACACTGTCATTCAGTTCAATTGTACCAACTTCCTTGCCTTCCATATTATAAACAGATACGTTTGCCACTGATGTGTCCTCCTTTCATTCCCTAATTAAGCTTCTACTCTTGTAGTTTCTTTGATGGTTACCAATGCTTTCTTAGGTCCTGGTACTGCGCCCTTTACCAAAAGCAGATTCTTTTCAGCATCTACACGCACTACTTCAAGATTCTGTACGGTCACCTTCACACAACCCATATGACCGGGCATTCCTTTTCCCTTAAACACACGACTGGGAGATGAGCAGGCACCATTGGAACCCTGATGTCTGTGGAACTTGGAACCATGAGCCATAGGACCTCTGTGCTGTCCATGTCTCTTGATAGCACCCTGGAATCCTTTACCTTTGGAAATTGCGGTTGCATCTACTCTATCGCCTGCCGCAAAAATATCTGCCTTGATTTCCTGTGCAAGAGCATAATCTGCGGCATTTTCAAACTTAAACTCTCTTACATATCTTTTGCTGCCAACACCGGCCTTCTTAAAATGACCCTGCAAAGCCTTGGTCACTCCATGTCTGTGGATTACTTCTTTATTTCCCTTGGCATCCTTGTTAATGATTTTGTCCTTCTTATCTACAAAACCAACCTGCACTGCTGCATAACCGTCATTCTCAACGGTCTTTACCTGAGTTACTACACAGGGACCAGCCTGAAGTACGGTTACAGGAATAAGCACACCGTCTTCATTGAAGATTTGAGTCATTCCGACTTTGGTAGCTAAAATAGCCTTATTCATTAGGTTTACCTCCTTTTATTCTACAGCGGAACCTTGCGGTTCTTACTAGTAGGGGTCTTATTTGTTTTTCATCTTGATATCGATACAAACACCTGCAGGCATTTCCAGTCTCTGCAGAGCTTCTACCGTCTTCTGGGTAGGGGTGATGATATCAATCAATCTCTTATGGGTTCTCTGCTCGAACTGTTCTCTGGAGTCTTTGTACTTGTGTACCGCCCTAAGAATGGTTACCACCTCTTTCTTTGTGGGCAGCGGCACAGGACCACTTACCTGAGCTCCGTTCTTTTTCACTGTTTCGATGATTTTCTTGGCAGATGCATCTACTAAATGATGATCATAAGCCTTAAGGGTAATTCTCATTACTTGACTTGCCATAAAAAAAGTCGCCTCCTTTTCGCACTCTTTACTTTAAGTACGACAAGCGGTGACTGTACACTCCTCCGTGTGTGTCCTATGAAAAAGTAAGGCAGTTTACCTCCTGCTCCCTTTTCTCACACGTTTTGCTATGTTTGTACAGTGACTTGTCGTCAGATTCCTTGACATTCGCTCCGCGGAAAAACCTGCCCTACAGGCAGCAACCTCACGCTTCACAGCTATCATGTCACAGCAATTAGTAGTATAGCGAAACTTTCCTCTCTTGGCAAGGAAAATTTCGCTATTTCTAAACTTTTTTTGTATTTTTTTCAGTACAATTCTTTTCTATCCCCTGGTTATCCGGCAACATTTCCTGTTCGAACATCTTCAAACTCTTTGAGCATTTCCGCAGAAGGCGGAGGGGTAAGCAGACTGACCACGATAATCATAACCATACTTAAGGCAAACCCTACCACCAACGAATACAGTCCGGTTTCACTTCCCAGAGTCCGGCCATTGATTAAAGGAAGATAATCCCACACAATAACCGCCAATGCTCCGCTGGCTACGCCGGCAATAGCGCCCTGCAGATTGGTTCTTTTCCAAAATAAGGAAAAGATGACAATGGGCCCAAAGGCTGCTCCCAAGCCTGCCCAGGCATTAGATACCAGCCCCATAATCGAGCTGTTAGGATCCAAAGCAATAAGAAAAGCCAGTACCGCAATAACCAGAACTGTAATACGGCTCACTCTTAGCACCTTCTTATCCTCATTCTTTTTTCCCAAAACGCCGCAATAGATATCTTCTGCCATACTGGAGGCACTGACCAGAAGCTGAGAATCCGCCGTAGACATAATGGCCGCCATGATACCGCACAGGAAAAGCCCTCCTACTACCGGCAGTTTCATATCCATAGTGAACATTTTAATAATCATTTCAATGAATACCTTTTCTTCAGCACCGCCGGAAAGAACCTCAGGGTAAAGATAAGCTCTGCCCACAACACCGATGACACAGGCAAAGGCCAGGGAAAGGGCTACCCAGATTATGGCTGTAACCTTGGATTTTGCCAGTTCCTTTTCATCCCTTATAGCCATAAATCGAATCAGAATATGGGGCATACCAAAATACCCCAGCCCCCAGGCCAGTTGAGAAATAATTTCCACCGCACTGAAACTGCCCTCTCCATTACTCATCATATCCAGATAGCTTGCAACATCCACACCGGTGGCCTCAATATTGGCAGCAACATTCTCAGCTCCCATTATCCCTACTGCCGCAATAGGGATTGCCAGAATTCCAATCAGCATCAGCATACCCTGAATAAAATCCGTCGTACACACTGCCCAGAAGCCGCCCAGATAGGTATACACCAAAATAACTACCGCCCCAATGCCAAGCGCAGTCTCATATTCCAGACCAAATACGGAATTAAAGAGCTTTCCTCCCGCTGCCAATGCTGATGCAGTATAGACCAGAAAGAAAATAACTATAGTAATAGAAGAAACTCCCAACAGAATCCTTTTTTCATCCCGAAAACGGTTCCTGAAAAAAGCAGGAATCGTTACCGAATTATTGGCACGAATAGTATAGCGCCTCAGCCTTTTCGAAATGAACAGCCAGTTGCATACCGTTCCGATAAAGAGCCCTACCGCAATCCATACCTGCCCCGTTCCCAGTGCGTAAACACTTCCCGGCAGCCCCATCAGCAGCCACCCACTCATATCCGATGCCTGAGCAGAAAGAGCAGCAACAAATCCGCCTAATTGCCTCCCACCCAGAAAAAAATCTGCTGAACTGGTGTTTTTCTTTGCATAAATAGCCCCTATAATAATCATTAAAATCAGATAGAGCACAAAGGCCAACAAAATCCATCCCAAATTCTCTGTCATAGTTTCCTCCCCATCCATATCTCAAATTTTTTAAACTGCAGCTTTTGTCGAAAGTTGCATAGAATCCATTATAATACCCATCATTCTTCAAGTCAATCAGCCAGCACAAGTTCCTGGACAAAGCAGGAAAAAAGTTGTATATTTATGACATTAATAAACGAAAACATCAGGAGGGCTCATGTGGATCGCAGACCAATGGAAAGACTATGAAGTGTTAGATACCTCAGCAGGAGAAAAACTGGAAAGGTGGGGAGATTATCTGCTGGTCAGACCCGACCCACAGGTAATCTGGAATACTTCCAGGAATAATCCCGGCTGGAAAAGGCCCAATGGCCATTATCACCGAAGTCATTCCGGTGGTGGTGAATGGGAGTTTTTCCATCTTCCCAAGGAATGGAGTATTCGCTATAAGGGGCTGACCTTCAACCTTAAACCCTTTAGTTTTAAGCATACCGGCCTGTTTCCCGAACAGGCTGCCAACTGGGATTGGTTCAGTAATTTAATCCAACAGGCAGGACGTCCCATAAAAGTACTGAACTTATTTGCCTATACCGGTGGGGCAACGCTTTCTGCTGCTTTAGCAGGAGCAAATGTGACTCACGTAGATGCCTCCAAGGGAATGGTAAACTGGGCTAAGGAAAATGCTGCTTCCTCCGGTCTGTCAGACCGTCCAATAAGGTGGCTGGTGGATGATTGTGTAAAATTCGTGGAACGGGAGATACGGCGGGGAAACACTTATGATGCCATTATTATGGATCCTCCCTCCTACGGACGCGGCCCTAAGGGAGAGATATGGAAGATCGAAGAAGCGATTTATCCCTTTCTTCAGTTGACCAGAAAGGTTTTGTCCAAGCAGCCCTTATTCTTCCTGGTTAATTCCTATACTACAGGCCTTCAGCCTGCCGTCTTAACCTATATGATTCATCAGACGGTCTGTAAAAAGTTTGGGGGAAGCGTTGAAGCTGCTGAAATTGGTTTGCCCGTAAGGGATAGCGGACTAATTCTCCCCTGTGGTGCCAGTGGGCGCTGGATAGCAGATTAAGACCGATATAAAATGCAAGAAAAGGACTCCTTTTGGGAAGTCCTTTTTTCAGTGATTGGTAATTTTCATTCTGGGATTTCTATGGCCAACCATTCTCGCCTAAATTCAGTAAAATTATGGATAACATAATCAGCTCCGGCGTGAATCAAATCATTTTTTACGGAATCTGTGCCTATCCCTACAATGATGCCTGCCCCATTCTTCTTTGCAGATGAAATCGCACTTTTACTGTCCTCTACAACAATACACTGAGAAAGAACCGTTCCCAGTCTTTTTGCCGCTTCAATGTGCATTTCACCTTTGTTGGCATAGGTTCCATCATCATAAACACACTGTTTCTTAGTAAACCAACGTTCTAATCCAAATTGCCGGAAATAGAAGTCAATATTCTCCTTTATAGAAGCGCTGGCCAGAATAAAAGGAACCTGAAGTTCCTTTAAATACTGGAGCAATTCCTCTGTTCCGGGCACTAGCTGTACCTGTTTGGGATTCTCCTTACATATTTGCCTGTAGATAGTTTCCTTTCTCTCGGAGCATTCTCTTCTCTCTTTAGGAGACAACCATGGTGCAATCTTTTGAATAATTACATCATTTCGGGCTCCACAATAAAAATCACTTCCCGGCTCTTGATCTGTGTTATCGCGAAGCTCTCTATAAATTTTGCCCCAGGCTTCCAAATGGAAGCCTGAGTCAAAAAACAGAGTACCATTAAAATCAAGGAGTACTGCTTTCATCCGCTTTAGAAAAGTCCAATTACCGGAATAGCACCAATAATGCCGATTGCAAGAAGCAATACGATACAAGCAACAGGTGTCCATCCCTTCTTCTTTAACAGGAAGTAAAGCAACAGAGTTAAGAACAGCGGAATCATCTTAGGAAGAACCCCATCCAGAATACTCTGAATAACGATAGGGCTCTCACCATTTGCGATTTCCAGCTTAACCGTTGTTCCACCATAGTTAGAGGTTAAAGCACCAACGATGAACACACCGAGCATAGAAGCTGCACGAGTAAATTCCTTCGCATTCTTGGTCAATAGCTCAATAGCTTTCGTTCCCAAAGCATAGGACCAGTTCATCAGCCAGAAACGAACTAAAAACTGTACTGCATTGAAAATTACAAGGAAGAGAATAGGGCCCATAACGGAACCACCAATGGCCATATTCGCCGTAATACCTGCAGTAATCGGAACCAGAGTGAACCAGAAAATAGCATCACCAATACCGCCCAAAGGACCCATAGCGGCAACGCGCACCGCACGAATGGTATTGATGTCAGCCTTCTGCTGCTCTAAGGATAATACAATACCCATAACGAAGGTTACCAGGAAAGGATGGGTATTAAAGAATTCCAGGTTATGCTGCATGGAGATGGATAGGTCCTCTTTATTGGTGTGGATTTTCTCCAAACCGGGTAAAATAGAATATAACCATCCATTAGCCTGCATTCTTTCATAGTTGAAGGAGCCCTGAAGGTTGCAGGAGCGCCATACCATTTTATTTAATGTTGCTTTATCAAGCGGCTTAGCCGGTGTTAAATCATTATACTGTAATGCATTAGATGCCATCTTCGTCACCTCCTGTAGATCCTGCTCCCAATCCGGCAGATTTCATTGCTGTACGTGTCTGGAAGTCATACAATGCAATTGCAATACCAACAAATGCGATTAAAAGCAGTGCAGAACCGCCAAGACCATCAATGTAGCCGATAACTGTTGCTAAAGCAAAGCCGGCAAAGTAAATACCCCAGAGGTCGTTGGAAAGCATCATTCTAAGCAGAATAGCAAAACCAACGAAACGCATCATACCGCCTGCTGCACTTAAGCCATTCATCACCCACTGATATTGATCTGCAAAATTATTTAAAGTTGTTCCCAGTGCCGAACCACCAAGAAGACCAGCCACACAAACTATTGCAAACAAAAGACCCAGGGCAGCCATAGCTAACCAGTTGATTGCAACAATTCCCTTTGTATCTGCCTTCTCTGCACATTTGTCAGACAGAGACATAAGGGGAGACATAACGGTAAACAATAAGGTAACCATATACTGACCGATTAACGCAAAGGGTACTGCAAGACCTACTGCTGCAGTAGGCTCAAGTCCTGAAGAAATTGCAAATACGGTTGCCATAATACCACCAATAACTGCATTAGGAGGCTGAGCACCACCTACGGGCATGTTACCAATCGTCATTAGCTGGTATGTACCACCTACGATAAGACCGGTCTGCAAGTCGCCAAGGATAGCACCGATTACGGCACCGGTTACGATGGGTTGGTACAGAGATTCCAAGAAGTCAAACTGGTCAATCGCTACAATAAACGCAACGATAAATACCAGAATAATCTGAATTGCACTAAAAGTCATGATTGTTCTAATCTCCTTTCCAAAATCTAATTATTTGAACAATTTTTCAATGTTCTCTGCGGGCTCAGAAGGAACTCTCCTAATCTCAAGCTCTACTCCCAAATCACGCAGCTTTGCAAAGGCAGCCACATCAGCATCATCTACGGCAACCGAACCAGCCACCTGACGCTTTCCTTCTGCCATATGCATATTACCAATATTCACTTTTTTAATCGGCACACCGCCTTCAACCAGCTTCAGTACATCTGCAGGTGTCTCACATACAATAAAAATGAGCTGCTTATCAGAAGCCTTGTGGATAGTTGAAATCGTCTTCTCCAAAGTCCAATAGCGCATAGAAGCATAGCTGGGAGCCGCCATATCCATTAACCCCTGACGAAGTGTATTTCCTGCCACCTCATCATTGGCCACCAAAATAAGGTTTGCACCAATACTGCTACACCATTGTGTCGCCACCTGACCATGAACCAAACGGTTGTCGATTCTTGTCAAAACAATATTAGGCATATGTTTCCCTCCTTGATTATGATTCTCTCTGGAAATCCCATTCAGAGTATATTTATTATAGTCCAATTTCACCTGTTTGTCATTATCCTTTTTAATAGCTGATTTATTAATTTTAGTATTATTTTATTATTTTTTGTCAGTTTTCGTTAAATTCATTTTAAATTTATGGATATTTTTCATCAAGAATGCTATAATAAAACCGATTTTGAAAACAGACGTTTCTATTTAAGCAGTATTACAGGAAAACCTGTGATCTGCATGAGGATAAATATGCAGTACAAGACATCTATGAAAGAATTTTCCCTTTACGGTTCCGTTTATGAAGAACCTGTTGCTTTAGAAAACAGCGACTTAATCAGCCGGATTTTCCGCCCGGTTACCGGACATAATATCGATAAGCTTCTCCATTTCGATTGCCAGGTTTATCTGGAGATGCAAAGCGGTATGGCTGCTCTCATTGTGGGCTTTTCTCCTGATGCAGAGCATTTGGAAACCTTTTCCATTCATCGTAAGGTTATGCTTAAACCGGGAGTTTATTTTTCCATCGTTGCCATTAATAAAGAAGCCATCTGCCGCTTAATTACCACCTCCGGCTTCAGTATGGATACCTGGGAGCTGCCAGTTCCTTTTTCTTTCCATCCGGTTCTTCCGCAAATCCAGATCAAGGAAATTCTGGGCTACTACTATAATATCCGGAATGCAGGATACTTTTTTCAGGGAGAACAGCATGACTACTATGAATTAACTTATGTAGACAGAGGCTGTCTTAGAACACAGATTGAGAAAGAAGAATACCTTCTTCAGGAAAAAGAGCTGATTCTGTATGGTCCGGGGCAGTTTCATACCCAATACATTACCGAAGGTCATTCCTGTTCCTATGTAACCATTATTTTTTCCATGGAAAATCTCCTTTTACATGATCAGGGTGAAGAAAATCAATTACTGCTCAATAAGGTATTCCACTACAACAAGAAAATTTATTCTCTGGTTAAATCCTTTGTTCAGGAAAGTTCCAACCGGATTCCCTACATGAACAGCCTTATGCTCTGCCTTTTGCAGGAAATTGTCATTCGACTTCTGCAGTCCGAGTTTACGAATCATAAGGAAGAAAAGCCGGTGGCCATTGCCAGACAGCATTATCAGGATGAACTGTTGGAAAAGATTTTATCTTATATTGAAACCAATATCTGTGAGCCCCTTACGATTGCGGAAATTTGCCGGAGATTTTCACTATCCCGCTCCTCCCTGCAGATTTTGTTTAAGGAAAATCTGGACCAGCCTCCCAAAAAGTACATTAGTGATTTGAAGCTGGAAAAGAGCTGTCAAATGATTCGGGAAAATAAATACACCATCAGCGAGATCGCCCTTATGCTGGGGTTCAATTCCATTCATTATTTTTCCCGGGCCTTTGCACAAAAATACCATATGGCTCCCAGTGAATATTCCCGCCAGATGCTGGATCAGGTTTAAATAAGTAAAGTCCAAAGGGCCGTTATGCAGCAAGCTGCATAACGGCCCTTTCTTTTTAACTCTCGTCTTTTTTTAAATTGGTAATGCCCTGAATGGAATAACGATTAATCTTAATTACCGTATTTTTTGCCACTTCTACATTAACTGTTTCATCCTCAATTCCCACTACTCTGCCATAAAGACCGCCGGCAAAGATAATCTGGCTTCCTATGGTAAGTCCGGTATGAATTTCGCGCATATCCTCTCTGCGCCTGCGCATATTTTTTGAAGAAATGATACCCAGAATCAGTGCAAATATCCCCATGATAACTGCCAGTGTAATGCAGGTCCAGGCGATTACCTCCCAATTAATATTCATGGTGTTCCCTCTCATTCTGCTGCTGTGATTGTATAAAGCAATTCCTTATCAAGCAGATTTAAATCCCATCCTCATCCGCATTATCCTCATGTTTTTCTAATTCAAAGCGAATAATATAATCCTTACCGGTGGGAATCAATGCCTCTGCCATCTCGAGAGGACAGTCAAAGGCTCCCATCATCATACCGCCTTCAACCAACATAGGCAGATTGGTTCCTGCAATTACTTCAATTTTCTGGTCGGGACGTGCAAATTTGCACTCCACTGCACATTTGAAAGGGGAACCTCCGGCTAAATCGGATAACACCAGGATTCCTTCACAATTTTTCAGTTCATCCATTGCCTTGCTGATATTTTCGGTTAAGGTTTCCGTAGAATGATCTGCTTCAAAATCTACCAGAGCAACATTCTCCGTAATCCCGGTAATTAATTTCAGACTGGAGCCCAGCCCTGTTGCAAAATGTCCATGTCCCGTAACTAATATTCCTACCATCTGCTATGCCTCCTATTCTAAGGTGTATGGATACAAGGTTACTCCCTTTACTACCCGGTTCACTTCTCCCGTAGGGCAGGGGTTATCCGGTGTAATGCCAAGGGAAAGCGATTTCAAAACCGCAAGCGTCTGTGCGAAAACGATGAAGGCAAAACCAAGCAGTACATTTTCCATCGCCTGTTTGCAATTCATCACTAATTGATAATCTACCAGATTATCCAGTCCGTCGCAAGGAGTATTCATCACAACTGCAATCCGATTCTTCTTTCGCTGAGGACCCATCTCTTTAATCAGGTCGATCTCATATTGCCTCTTATAGGCATCATCGCTTAAATAAACAACGGTCAGTGTAGTGTCATCAATAATGGATTTGGGACCATGCCGGAAGCCTAACGGTGAATCGTGCATGGTGGCTACCTTTCCGGCTGTCAGCTCCAGCATCTTTAAGGCAGATTCCTGGGAAACCCCCTTTAAGGCAATATTGCCCAGATAGACAATTCGCTCAAACTTAAATTCATCTACAATTTTTTGTGCAATAGGATACTGATTATCCAGGAAATTCTCGGCAGCACTGCAGATCTTTTCTATTTCATCCGTAAGCTCCTCCAGGCGCTCCAAGTTGAAGGCCAGATAGGTTGCCATATACATATTGGAAAAGCTGGAGGTCATGGCAAAGGACTGGTCATGGGTTTCCGGTGTTAAATTCAGGGCAAAGCAGTTATCACGAGTATCCGCCAATTTGGAAAGGGTGCCCTCCGGGTTACAGGTGACAAATAAATGGTACAGATTTTGGCATACCACCTCTGCCGCTTCCACTGCCCCTAAGGATTCAGGAGAATTGCCGGAGCGACCAAAGCTGACCAACAGGGTAGGCTTGGTCCGGGAAAGAAAGTTCTCCGGTGAAGGAACGATATCGGTAGTGCCATAGGATTTCACCTTGTGATTGTATTTCTCATTCAATGCCTGAAACAGGGAATTACCCACAAATTCACTGGTTCCTGCCCCTGTAAGAACAATATCAAAGTCCTTTTGCTTAACTACCTTGTCCAAAAATGCCTGAAGTTCATTCCTGCAGGCTGCCAACTGTGCACAGGTTTTCCGCCAGGTAGCTGGCTGCTGATAAATCTCCTGCAGAGTAAACCGAGATGAGGTTTCCTGCATTTTATCTGCTGAGATGTTAAAAATATTCATGATAACTGACCCCCTAGGTTTTTTTTGAATTTTTTATTATAATATAACAGAGAGGGGGAAAAAACAATGGAACTATTAAAAGAGATAATACTTGATTTAAAAAATGCAAATTCTTTTTTCTTTTCCCCAACTATAATAAAGACTAAGAGGCCGATTTTTCTTTTTCGGTTCTCAATCTAACGTACAGGAGGGATTTCCTATGATTATTCAAAGTAAAAAAGTATGGATTGCAGACCAGTTTTTTGCTGCTGCGATAGAAGTGGAAAATGGAAAAATCGTCGGTGTACTCCCCTATGGGAGCAAGCCTGCCGATGTGGATTATGGCGATAAGCGGATTGTTCCCGGATTTCTGGATATTCATTGCCATGGTGCTTTTGAATTTGATACCAACGATGCCCAGGAGGAAGGACTTCGCAACTGGACAAAGCATATTGTTTCCGAGGGAGTAACCGGTTTTCTTGCCACCACCATCACCCAGAGCGAGGAAGTACTGACCAAAGCTCTGAAAAATGTAGCAAAGGTGATGAAAGAGGGATATGAAGGTGCTGAGCTTTTAGGTATCCATTTTGAAGGTCCTTATCTGGACATGAAATACAAGGGCGCTCAGCCGGAGCCCTATATTGTACAGGGAACCATTGAGCAGTTTGAACGTTACCAGGCTGCTGCCGAGGGCAACATCAAATACATTACCATGGCTACGGAGCATGACCCGGACTTTGCCTTTACCAAATATTTGTCCACTCATGGCGTTGTGGTAAGTATCGGCCATTCTGCCTCCACCTATGAAGAAGCTGTACTGGCCTTTGCCAACGGAGCCTCCTCCATGACCCATGTATACAATGGTATGACTCCTTTTAATCATCGTGCCAACGGCCTGGTAGGTGCCGCCTTCCGTCTGCGTACCATGTATGGAGAGATCATCTGTGACGGTAATCATTCCACTACGGCTGCCCTAAATACCTACTTTATGTCTAAAGGCCCTGATTTTGGCATCATGGTATCGGATGCCTTAATGGCAAAGGGTACCCCCATAGGAAGCAAATTCCTTTTTGGAGGAAATGAAATTGAGATTTATCCTGACGGAAGTGCTCATCTTACTTCCACCGGCGGCCTTGCAGGCTCTACTCTGAAGCTGAATGATGGACTTCGTATTTTAGTCGAGGAGGCTATGGTTCCCTTTAACTATGCCATTAACTCCTGCACCATCAATCCTGCCCGCTGCCTGGGACTGGACGATCGCAAGGGCAGAATTGCTGCCGGCTGTGATGCCGATCTGGTGGTTTTGGATGCCGACTATACTGTGCTTCAGACCTATTGCAGAGGTGAGGCAAGGCTATAAGCTAGTTGATAATTAGTATAACGGTTTTCCCGGGAGAGGGGGTTCTTTTGCCCCTTATCCCAATCAAAAATA
>JBJELR010000212.1:0-12108 GCA_051879255.1 Lachnospiraceae bacterium
AAGCTGATTGAATGTTCTGTAGAGGGTACAGATATTGATGCAAAACTGGCTGATTTACAATCCGAATTGATTGGATTAATCGGTTAATCCCCATGAGTAGATGCCTGTTTCTTCCCAGAGGAAGAAACAGGCTCTTTCTTTTGGCAAATATAGATGAAAATGCTGCCCCGGGCAGCGGAATAAGAGGTGAAAATGAAAAGGAAGTTTAACAGAAATCTGTTTATTCTATTGTTTCTGATTCCCTCCTGCTTGTGCCTTTTGGTATTTTACATTTATCCCATTGCCCAGATTGTGGTTACCAGCTTTTACAAATGGGATTATACGAATCTGGCCAATCCGGAAATTCTGCCGGCAGGAGAACGATTATCTAATTATCAATATATTTTTACGCAATATCCATATTTTTGGGAGGCACTTAAGAATTCCCTATGCTGGGCATTGGTAGGAATATTTATTCAGGTTCCTCTCACGTTGGTGGTGGCCATCGTCATTTCCAAGGGGCTTAAGTTTTCCCGATTTGCCCGGAATGTTTACATCGTTCCCAGTGTGATTTCCAGTGCGGCCATGGGCCTGATTTTTCTTCAGCTTTATCATGCAAGATATGGCCCCATCCAACAGATTATCCATATCTTCAAGCCTGATTTTCGGGACAGTATTTTGCTGGTAGAGGGAGTTAACTTCTGGGCCATTGTATTTGCCTATGTATTCTTTTGCGGAACGACAACGATTATGCTTCTGGGACAGATTCATGGAATTGCACCGGAGTTGTATGAAGCGGCCATGATTGACGGAGCAAAGGGCTGGAAACGGGAATGGTACATCACCATCCCCCTGGTGAAGCCTACCATAAAAACGGTAACCACACTTGCGGGCACCGCCGGCTTTTTAATTTATAATGAAGTGTTTTTTCTGACTAACGGAGCAGCAGGAACGAAATCCATCAGCTTTATTATTCGTGAGTTGGCTATTACCAGTCCTCGTACGCAGTATGCAAGGGCCAATACCATAGGTGTGGTACAGATTGCCATAGGACTGGTACTGATTGCCATCATCAACTGGGTATTTTCCCATGATAAATACTCCTTGAGGAAATGGAGGAAAAAATGAAAGCAAAAAAAATAAAAGAAACTAACCCCATGAGCGTAAAGAAGGGGGAGGCAGTATTCTGCTATTGTATTATGGTTATTGTCTGCCTGATCGCCCTGTTTCCTATCCTTTGGGTATTCATTTCCTCCTTTAAGGCAGACTTACTGGCAGAGCCGGGGTTCAGCCTTCCCGGCAGACTACAGCTGGACGGCTATGTTCGTGTGTTTACCAAGCTGGGAATTGGAACCTATTTTATGAACAGCTTTATTTGTGCTACCCTGGGTACGGTCATCAGTATTACCATGCTGTCTATGGCAGCCTATGTGGTGGCAAGATTTAAGTTTCCCGGCAGGGGATTGATTACGGCAGCATTTATGGCGACCATGTTCGTGCCGCCCTCGGCCCTGACCTTTCCCATCTATAATCTGGTAAAGCGTTTTCATCTGTTTAATACCAGAACAGGATTGGTCTTCGTATATGCCTGTATTGGCATAGCCATCAGCTTTATGGTTATTCGAAATTATTTTGCCATTATTCCTACAGAGCTGGACGAAGCAGCCAGAATCGATGGCTGTACCTACTGGCAGAATTTTACCAAAGTAATTTTACCCATAGCCAGACCGGGAATTATGACAGCAGCTATTTTAAACTGGCTTCAATTATGGAATGAGTTTTATTGGTCTTCCCTGCTGATTATTGATAGAAGCAAGATGACGGTACCGGCTATTCTTTCTCAGTTTACTACCAGCTTCAGAACGGACTATAATGGTCTTTTGTCTGCCATCGTGGTGATTATTATTCCTCCCATCGTAATCTTTAGTCTGTTTAGTAAATATTTTATTGAAGCCTTATCCGGCGGAGCAGTAAAGGGATAGTGGGAAAATGAAAGGATTAGAATCAGGTTAAAAGGTTTCGGAATGGAGGTAAGAATGAAACAGGTAACGGCAATTTTGATTGGAGCAGGGAATCGGGGAGCAGAGGCTTATGCCTCCTATGCGCTGAAATTTCCCGGTGAATTATCCTTTGTAGGGGTGGCGGAGCCAAGAAAGGACAGGAGAGAGGAGTTTGCAAAAAAGCATAGGATAGAAGACCGGTATGCTCTGGCAGACTGGAAGGAATTACTGGCTTTTCCTCGTCTGGCAGATTGTGTCCTTATCTGTACCCAGGACCAGCTTCACGTTGAACCCATGAGAAGGGCTATGGCATTGGGTTACGATATTCTTTGTGAAAAGCCCATTAGTTCCAGCAAGGAGGAGCTTCTTATGCTGAAGAAGGAAATAGCCTCCTATCCGGGACTGATCAGTGTGGCACATGTGCTTCGCTATTCTCCCTTTTTCCGTAAGATAAAAGAGATTATAAAAAGCGGTGCCTTGGGGGAGATAGTTAATATTCAACATATGGAAAGTGTGGGCTTCTGGCATATGGCTCATAGCTTTGTCAGAGGAAACTGGTCGAACAGTAAGGAAAGCTGCCCCATGATTTTAGCTAAATGCTGCCATGATTTTGATATCCTGCTTTATCTGGTGGAAAAGCCCTGTAAACGAGTATCCAGCTTTGGCAGACTATTCCATTTTACCGCGGAAAATGCCCTTGAAGGAGCACCCTTAAGGTGTACGGATGGTTGTCCGTATAAGGATAGCTGTCCTTTTTTCGCTCCCCGCTTCTATGAAGAACATCCTCAAGCTGTGGCAGGAGGCTTCCGTAAGGTGGTTGCCCTGGGAGAAAGTCAGGAAGATCTTCTAAAGGCCTTACAGACAGGGCCCTATGGAAGATGTGTTTACCGCTGTGATAATGATGTGGTGGATCATCAGGTGATAAACCTGGAATTTGAAGGAGGCATTACGGCCAGTGTAACCATGTGTGCCTTTACCGATCTTTGTGAAAGAACGATTACCATTCAGGGAACAAAAGGAGAACTGCAGGGCAGGATGGAAAAAGATTGGATTCAGGTGGTGGATTTTGTTACCGGAAATAAAAGTATTTATGAGCTGAATACACCGAGGATGGGACATAGCGGCAGTGACAGAGCTATGATGAGGGAACTGGTAAGCCTGATTTCCACACAGCGGCAAGGAGAAAGTGTAAGCAAAGCAATAGAGGCCATTGACAGTCATCTAATTGCTTTTGCGGCAGAGGAAAGCCGGGAGCTAAACGGTAAAGTAATAGAGTTATAAAGTATGGGTTATTTCTTACCCAAAGGGCTGTGAAGGGAGTAGGAATGGTTAAAAGAAAAAAGAAGGTTTGGAGGGAAAAAATTTGAATCAGGAAATCAGAGAGCGTACAAAGTGGTTTATGGAGGATCGTTTCGGTATGTTTATCCACTGGGGACTATATTCTATCCCGGCCTGCGGGGAGTGGGTAATGTCATTTAAGGAGATGACGGTAGAGGAGTATGAGCCCTATTTCCGGCTTTTTGATCCTGTAGATTATGATCCCACAAAATGGGTGCGGCTGGCAAAGGAGGCAGGAATGAAATATGTGGTGCTGACTGCCAAGCATCACGATGGCTTTTGTCTGTTTGATTCTGCATTAACGGACTACAAAGCAACCAATACCAAGGCAGGAAGGGATCTGGTCAGAGAGTTTGTGGAGGCCTGCCGCAAGGAAGGGCTTAAGGTGGGCCTGTATTTTTCTCTGCTTGACTGGCATCACCCGGATTTTCCCAAATACGGAGACAGGCAGCACCCCATGAGAAACCGGGAAGAATACAAGGATGAGGTGATTGATTTTGACCGTTATCTGGCTTATATGCATGGTCAGGTAAAGGAATTGGTAACGGGGTATGGTAAGCTGGATCTGCTGTGGTTTGACTTTTCCTACGATGAGATGTGTGGGGAAAAATGGAAGGCCACAGAGTTAATTCAGATGGTGCGCAAATACCAGCCGGATGTGGTAATCGATAATCGTCTGGAGGGAGCAGGAGATAAGCATGGCAGTATTGCCAGTGTAAATCCTTTGATTACCAGCGGGGATTTTGCCAGCCCGGAACAGCTTATTCCCCCCCATGGGATTCGTGATGAGGCAGGTGAGCTGATTCCCTGGGAGCTTTGTGCCACGATGAATAACCATTGGTGCTATTGTAACTTCGACCATCAGTTTAAGCCGGCCAAGATGCTCATCCGTAAGCTGGTGGAATGTGTCAGTAAAGGGGGGAACATGATTCTTAATGTAGGCCCAGATGCTAAAGGAAATATTCCCTGGGAAAGTATACGAATCCTGAAAGAAATCGGTCAGTGGATGGAAAAAAACAAAGAAAGTATTTATGGGGCAGGGATTTGTGAGCTGCCTAAGCCGGAATGGGGAAGATATACCCAGAAGGGAGAGGTAATTTATGCCCATGTCTATGAGGCACCTCTGGGAGCCCTGCCCCTTTACGGAATCAGGCCGGAAAAGCTGGAAGCAGTCTATTACGTAGCAGACGGTACCCAGATGAACAGGGGAGAGGCATGGAATACGGTGCTCTACCCAGACGTAGCTTTCGTTTCCTTTGGAGAGGATCCGGTGTTTACCTATCCTCTGCCGGATAAGCGGGATACGGTGCTGAAAATTGTGTTGAAGAAATAAAGCTTTCCCATGTATCTCCAATAACGGGAAGAAAGCTTGAAGAAAGCCTGATTAGGGCTTTCTTTTTTTGGACAGAAGTAGTACACTATAGACGAAACAACCATAGGATAGAAAAAAATAAAAATAGAAAAAATGAAAAAAATTCTTGACTTATGGATAGGATTGAATCTATACTAATCCCGTAGGAATTAAATGGATTATTTTTTCAGGATAGATAAACACTGCTGAGGCAGAAGAATATATTCCGGTGCAAAACGCTTTGGAATGGTTCGGAATGGAGGAAAAATGAATAAATTGATTTATTTGGATAATGCGGCAACCACGAAACCGGCTCCGGAGGTGGTGCAGGAAATGCTTCCCTATTTGGGGGACAACTTTGGCAACCCTTCGGCCTTTTATGGCTTTGCAGGCAAAGCAGCCCAGGCTGTGGATGAGGCAAGAAAGACGATAGCAGAAGCGATTGGAGCCAAACCGGAGGAAATCTATTTTACCGGTGGAGGCTCTGAATCGGATAACTGGGCTTTAATCGCTACGGCAGAGGCTCACGAAAAGAAGGGAAAGCATATCATTACCTCGACCATTGAGCATCATGCCATCCTGCATACCTGTGAATATTTGGAAAAAAGAGGGTTTGAAATTACTTATGTAGGTGTGGACGAGGACGGAGTGGTCAAGCTGGAGGAATTAAAAGCGGCTATTCGTCCCGATACGATTTTGATTTCCATTATGGCGGCCAATAATGAGATTGGTACGATTCAGCCGATTAAGGAAATTGGTGCCATTGCCAGAGAGAAAAAGGTACTTTTCCATACCGATGCAGTTCAGGCCTTTGGCCATATCCCGCTGAATGTGGATGAAATGAATATTGATATGCTCAGTGCCAGTGGTCATAAGATTCATGGTCCTAAGGGGATTGGAATGATGTATATCCGTCGGGGAGTAAAAATCGGCGCTTTTCTCCATGGAGGTGCACAGGAGAGAAGAAGAAGGGCAGGAACCCATAATGTACCGGGCATCGTAGGAATGGGTAAAGCGACCCAGTTGGCTGTCAGGGATATGGAGGAAGCAGCAAAGAAGGTATCCGGTCTGCGGGATTATTTGATTGAGAAGGTAATGGCAGAGATACCACATACCAAATTAAATGGACATAAGACGAATCGCCTTCCTAATAATGCCAATTTCTCTTTCTCTTTTATTGAGGGAGAATCTCTGCTGATCATGTTAGATCAGGCAGGAATATGCGGAAGCAGCGGATCGGCCTGTACTTCCGGATCTCTGGATCCTTCCCATGTACTGATGGCGATAGGTCTGCCTCATGAGATTGCTCATGGCTCCCTTCGTCTGACCTTGTCAGAAGAAACCACCAGGGAAGATTTAGATTATACAGTAGATACCCTAAAGGGGATTGTAAAGCGTTTAAGAGATATGTCACCTCTTTATGAGGATTTTATCAAGAAACAGAAGTAAAAAAGGATGTATGTAGAAGGATTTAGGAAAATCTGAATCCTTAGATGGAGGAAAAGAAAATGTATACAGAAAAAGTAATGGACCATTTTACCAACCCTAGAAATATGGGAGAAATAGAGAATGCCAAAGGAGTAGGTACCGTAGGAAATGCCAAGTGCGGTGATATTATGAGAATGTATCTGGATATTGATGATAACGGCATTATTCAGGATGTTAAGTTTAAAACCTTTGGTTGTGGTGCAGCAGTGGCAACCAGCAGTATGGCTACAGAACTGGTAAAAGGAAAAACTGTTCAGGAGGCATTGGAGGTAACCAATAAAGCTGTTTGTGAAGCTCTGGATGGACTTCCGCCAGTAAAGGTACACTGTTCCCTTTTAGCAGAGGAGGCCATTCATGCAGCCCTCTGGGATTATGCACAGAAGAAGGGAATCACCATTGAAGGCTTAAAGCCGCCGGTAGCCGATATTGATGAGCTCCATGACCATGGTGAGGAGGAGGAATATTAATCCGGCCAGCTAAGATCTGGAACAGGAAAGATTCAATAAGCATAGAGTAAGAAAAAGGTGTTCCCTAAAACAGGGGAGCACCTTTTTTGCAGGGTTGTCAAATTTCGGATAAAAAGATAAACTCTTAAGATTTTATGAAGATGGTTGTAGGAAGAAAAAAGGAGTGGTATTTTATAGAGAGTAAATTTTGTCAAAAAAAGTAAAATAAGGATGGCGATAAGATGATTTCTATGGAAAAAATCAAAAACCTTTTTCAGCATAAGAAGCTTATGGGACTGGCAAAGCTGGCTGTTGTATATTATCTGGTCTTTTTTCTTTTGGAGTTACGGGAAGGCAGAGTAAACATCATCCAGGTTACTTTGGATCAGAAGATTCCTTTTTGCGAATACTTTATTCTTCCCTATCTGTTGTGGTTTCCCTATTGTCTGGGCTGCGTAGTCTGGCTTTGTTTGGCAAAGGATAGGGAAGAAGAATATGATAAGCTGCTAAAAAGCCTGATAGTAGGAATGATTGTGTTTGTTCTGTTTTCTCTGCTTTATCCCAATGGTCAGGTATTGAGACCGGCACTGACAGGAGAGAATATTTTTGAACGAATGGTAATTGCCCTATACCGGGTGGATACGCCGACGAATATCTTTCCCAGTCTCCATGTATTTAATTCCATCGTGTGCTGCATTGCAGTCTGTCGGAATGTGGTGGGGAAACGGTTCAGGCTTTTAAGAGTGGGAATCATTTTGCTGACGATTTCCATTATTTTGGCAACCATGCTGTTGAAGCAACACAGCGTTGTCGATGTTTTAGGAGCCATTTTACTAAACCTGCTGTGTTATCGACACTATTATGAGCAGGAATATGTGCCAAACAGTACAACACGAATGCAGGGATTTCGAAAAGTTTACCAGATTAGGGAAAAGGGATAGGAAGCTGCCACTGAACAACCAGTGGCAGCTTCCTTTTCAAATGACCTACTTATGCTTTATTGTTTTTTCGTTCCTTTAGTGCATTTATCGGGCAGCCACAGAGCTTTTGGCCTTGGGTAGTCACTATAGTACAGCACTCAAAGTCATAATCGATATAGTTAGCCATCAATCGTGCTTTGAAGTTTCTCTCGTTGCAGATACATAAGCAGCCGGTGGTAACATCCAAATCCTGAGGAAGAACGAACCTGATGCAGCGAACCGTTACATCCTGACAGCCGCTTTTGTAGTGTGCAGGGATAGTCAGGGTCTTTAAGCCACGTTTATATTCATTGTCATATTCATCCACTTCATTTAGCGTTATGGCCAGGGCAACTCTCTTGCCGGGACATACGTTTTTCAAGGTTACATCCAGTTGAAGGATTCTGCCCAATGATTCCAGGATCAGATCTCCGGTATCAAACTCGATGGTGTCTTCACAGCCGGAAATACTGATTGCTACGCTTTCAGGGCATTCCTCACCAATGATTTTTGTTCCGCAGTCTACCTCGATGGTGGGAGAGGGAAAGGTGACAATATTACCCTCATGGTCCGTATAGCTGATGGATTCATTTACTTCCACTTCTCCGGAACAGGTTCCTTCATGGGAAACGGTAAAGGTAAGAGAGGCACCCTCTATTCCGGTAGTTCCCAGAGAAGCGATTTTCCACTGAACCAGATTATTATTCAGCAAAGTAGCCTGACCCTTTGTAGGAGAGGAAAGAGCAGTGATTTTAAAGCAGGAAGAAATCTGATCCTTGATGACGATGTCGGTTGCTCCCGGCTTACTGATATTTCTGGCCAGATTCTCAAATAAATCCTCCAACTCAGCATCATCCGGGGTGATGGTAAGGAAGGCGGAATCGGGGTCAGAAGCCCAATCACTTAAGGCCTGTTCATCTATGCCTCCATTTCCGGAGAGCCCAATGACATAGATGCTGATTCCCATTGCTTTGGCTGTGGTAGCCACCGTATTGGGATTGCCACCGGCGGTAGTGACCCCATCGGTGAACATGACCATTACTTTGGCATTGGAGGAAGTCATATCGAAAAGCTCCAGGGCCTTGGTGAAGGCATCCTCATGGTTGGTAGAGCCACCGGCAGACAGGGTGTTGACAGCGGCTTTTAAATCAGCTACTGAAGTAATTAGCTGTGTATCCTTTGTGGCAGTGGTGGCAAAGCTGACAATACCGATATGGCTGCCGCCCCCAATCTGGCCATCCTGACTGCTGTCAGTGGCTTCATCAATAATATCAATAAACTTTTTAGCCCCGCTTTTCAGATTGGCAAGGGGACTTCCTGCCATACTGCCGGAGCGATCCAGAATCAAAACGATGTCTGTAGGATTACTGGTAATGTCCGGCTCGGCGGCCAGTGAAAGAGTGACCTGGAAGGACTCTCCACAATTAATCTTAGTTCGACTAAGTTCTTTGTTTGCATTGGTAATACCCATAAAAACCTCACATTCTGCCGCAGGCTGCGGCTTTTTATTATGACAAATGTCTGATTTCGACATCCTTCTACAAGATATGTAAAGGAAAGAAGGTTGGACACTAATTCCTTAAAGAAAAATAAAATCGGGTTAAGATACTTGACTGTGAAAAAGAGAATGGTATAATCATTTAAAATTAAATGGTTTATAATTAAACTATTTAGTTATCTTTGATTGGAGGGATTTCCCCCGCATAAAACGCTTGGGAATGGAGGAAAAATGAGACCAGAAAAGGAAAGCCATATAGAAGAACAGATTCAGGTCATTCTTCGGGGAGGGCAGTTCAGGCAGCTGACAGAGCTGTACTTTGCACATATTAAGGAGCAGTATGGACTCAAAAGGATAGAACTGGAAATCTTGTATTATCTTTCTCAGGAAGGAGAGTACAATACGGCAGTGGATGTCTGCAGAGGCCTTAGGGCAAACAAGGGACAGGTCTCTCAGGCCATGGATTCTTTGGGAAAAAAGGGATTCCTTCAGGCCCATCAGGATACAAAGGACAGACGTTATGTACATTTTATTTTGCAGGAGTCTGCTTTTGAGATTATTGAACAGCTATCGGGAGAATTTCAGCGGATGAATAAGGCCATATTTGAGGGCTTTGACCAAAAAGAACTGATGGAATTTAAAGCAATGATGTCCAGAGTAGGAAGAAATATGGACAGAATTTTACAGCAATTGGAGGAAAGACAATGAACGAAGTACAAAACCCGAAAAAACCATTTTATTATTACTATGGAATTGTTTTTATTTTTATTTTTCTCTTTAATGCACTTTTATTGCCGCAGCTTGCCAAGCAGGCGATTAAAGAGGTGGATTATGGTACGTTTATGCAGATGACCTATGATCGGGAAATAGGGGAGGTAGAGATTCAGGACAATCAGATTTTGTTTACAGATAAGGGGGGTACTGCAGTTTATAAGACCGGCCTGGTACAGGATCCGGGGCTGACAGAACGCCTATATACCAATGGGGCAGTATTTTCCAGTGAAATTGTAGAGGAAATGTCCCCCTTGATGAGCTTTTTCGTGGGCTGGATTCTTCCCATGATTATCTTCATTGGAATCGGCCAGCTTTTATCCCGCCAGATGATGAAAAAAATGGGTGGCGGCAATTCTATGATGTTTGGTATGGGAGGCAGTAAGGCGAAGGTCTATGTGAAATCCTCCCAGGGCATCCATTTTTCGGACGTAGCCGGAGAAGATGAAGCCAAGGAAAATCTGACAGAGATTGTTGACTATCTGCACAGCCCTGATAAATATAAGGAAATTGGTGCTTCCATGCCCAAAGGAATTTTGTTGGTGGGTCCTCCCGGTACCGGTAAGACCATGCTGGCAAAGGCTGTGGCCGGTGAAGCAGATGTTCCCTTCTTTTCCATGTCAGGCTCTGAATTTGTGGAAATGTTTGTGGGTATGGGGGCCTCCAAGGTTCGTGATTTGTTTAAACAGGCAAAGGAAAAAGCACCCTGTATCGTGTTCATAGATGAGATTGATGCCATCGGGAAAAAGCGTGATGGGCAAATCGGAGGAAACGATGAGAGAGAGCAGACCTTAAACCAGCTATTAACGGAGATGGATGGATTTGAAGGAAATAATGGGGTTATTATTTTAGCAGCTACTAATCGTCCTGAGTCGCTGGATCCGGCACTGTTAAGACCGGGTCGTTTTGACCGTCGTGTGCCGGTAGAACTTCCGGATTTGAAAGGACGTGAAGAAATTCTCAGGGTACATGGGAAAAAAATTAAGCTATCGGAGGATGTGGACTTTGAAAAAATTGCCCGTATGGCATCGGGGGCTTCCGGAGCAGAACTGGCCAATATCATTAATGAGGCGGCACTTCGGGCAGTAAGGGACGGACGTTCCTTTGCTGGACAGGCGGATTTGGAAGAAAGCATTGAGGTGGTTATTGCAGGCTACCAGAAAAAGAATGCCATTTTAACGGATAAAGAAAAAAGAATTGTGGCCTATCATGAAATTGGCCATGCCCTGGTGGCAGCAAAACAGAGTAATTCGGCACCGGTGCAAAAGATTACCATCGTCCCCAGAACCTCAGGAGCCTTAGGCTATACCATGCAGGTAGAGGAGGGGAATCATTACCTGATGAGCAAGGAAGAAATTGAGAATAAAATTGCTACCTATACCGGTGGCCGGGCGGCAGAAGAAATTGCTTTTGGTTCCGTAACCACAGGAGCCTCCAACGATATTGAGCAGGCAACGAAGCTGGCACGTGCCATGATTACCCGTTATGGCATGAGTAAGGATTTTGACATGGTGGCTATGGAAACGGTAACCAATCAGTATCTGGGCGGGGATACTTCCCTTGCCTGCTCCATGGAAACCCAGACCAGGATTGATGCCCAGGTGGTGGAACTGGTAAAACAGCAGCATGAAAAAGCAGGACAAATCTTACTGGAAAACAAAGATAAGCTGGATGAGCTGGCTCAATTCCTTTATGAAAAGGAGACCATTACCGGAGAAGAATTTATGGAAATTTTAAACGCATAAAAAGATTTTGAAAAATAACGGAAGGATAAAGCAAGGCCTGTTCCTCCCTGGCGGTGGGGACAGGCCCGGATTTTTATGGGATCAGGCTGCACAGCTTTTTTATGGTCTCATCCTGAAGCAGTTCCTCTAGGTTAAGAAGCCTGACGGCGATTCCAATAGATAAAGGAGTGGGGAAGGGATTCTGTTTGAAAAAAGCAAAATCTTCCATACGCATATGGTCGTAAACATAGTTGGAGACGGCGGTGTTTAACCGACTGAAATATTCAATCAGCTGCTGGTAATCTCTGATTCTGTCCAGAATGCACTGCCCATAGGCTTCAGTCTCAAATTCACAGGTAGAGATAATTTGCATGCAGAGTCGAAGTTCTCCATTTACATCAGAGGCCTCCATCAGGATATCAGGCCGTTTCTCATAATGTGCCAGAAAACAGCTTTTGGCGCCCTGATGGTCTTTTCGTGCAAAAAAAGCGGCCAGATCTTCTTTCAGTACTCGGGTTTCGTATTTTTACCCTACCATACCAACCATGCATGGA
>JBJELR010000213.1:0-2154 GCA_051879255.1 Lachnospiraceae bacterium
GAATCAATAGTGAGTACGGTAGTTAAGGAAGCAGTAACCTTTGATCTGGAAGGGGCTACGGATGATGTCAGTATGCTGTTGCCTATTGAATTGTATAATGAAGAAGGGGAAAGAATCATTGACAGCAGGTTAACTACCAGTATTAATGAAGTACAGTGCGTGGCAACCATTCTCGCTACCAGAGAGGTTCCTCTTAATTTTACGGTCAGCGGAGAGCCGGAGAAAGGCTATCGCTGGACAGGAGAAGTGAAAGGAGAACCTGCAGTAGTGTCCATTGCGGCAAAATCCAATATTCTCAAGAATATCAACTATATTGATATACCGGATGCAATCGATATTTCCAATGCAAAGGCAGACGTAAAATCCTTAATCGACTTAAAATACTATCTGCCTGAGGGGGTTTCCTTCAGCAATTCCTCCTTTAGTGGAAGAGTTTTGATAACAGCCTATGTGGAGCCGGAGGTTAGCCGCAAAGTAAATCTGGAAAGTAAAAAAATTCAAACGATTAACGTACCGGAGGGTCTGGAGGGAAAGATTTCTATAGAGGATGAGATAATGGAGCTGACCTTTATAGGAAGGGAATCCCTGATGATACAGCTAAATGAAGCAGAGATACAGGGATATCTGGATATGCAGGAATATATGCAGGACCGGAATTTGAATGAGCTTAGACCGGGAACTTATGCAGTCCCTCTTAGCTTTAATCTGCCGGAAGGTATAGAACTGGAAGAAAAACTGGAAATTGAAGTGGAAATTTCTTCAATAGAATAAGGAGGAAGTAATGGCAAGATTATTTGGTACAGATGGTGTTCGCGGCGTTGCAAACGAAGAATTGACCCCCTTAATGGCCATGCAGTTAGGCCAGGCAGGAGCTTATGTATTGACAAGGAAAACTCAGCATAAGCCTACCATTATGGTGGGCTGTGATACCAGAATTTCCGGAGATATGTTGGCTAATGCGTTAATGGCGGGAGTCTGCAGTGTGGGAGCTAATGCAGTGTATGTAGGGGTAATTCCTACTCCTGCAGTGGCTTATTTAACTAAGAAATATAAGGTTGATGCGGGGGTAGTCATCTCTGCCTCCCATAACCCGGTGGAATTTAATGGGATTAAGTTTTTTGATGGGGAGGGCTACAAACTACCGGATGAACTGGAGGATGAGATTGAAGCACTGATTAAGAGTAATATGTCAGGCGTAAAATTTCCTACCGGCTCCGGTGTAGGGAAAATCAAATACCGTACCGATGCCAGGGAGGAATATATTAATCATGCGGTACAGTCTGTGCCGGTAGATTTAAGCAAGCTTAAAATCGTTGTTGACTGTGCAGAAGGAGCTGCCTATTATACCTCCATTGAAGCGATTAAGGATTTGGGAGGACAGGTAATTGCCATTCACAACAATCCTGATGGAACAAACATTAATGCGAATTGTGGGTCTACTCATATGGAGGAGCTTCAGGCAAGAGTAGTTTATGAAAAAGCCAATATCGGCCTTGCCTTTGATGGAGATGCAGACCGCCTTCTGGCTGTGGATGAAAACGGTAAGGTGGTGGATGGAGATCAGATTATGGCCATTGTAGGCAATTATCTGAGAAATCAGGGCAGACTGAATAAGGGTATCATTGTGGCTACGGTAATGAGTAATCTGGGCTTCTATTTGATGGCAAAGGAACAGGGCTTGACCATTGAGCAGACTAAGGTAGGAGACCGCTACGTGCTGGAGAGAATGAAAGAGGTTGGAGCCAGCCTGGGTGGGGAGCAGTCCGGTCATGTCATTTTTTTGGAGGAAAATACTACCGGAGACGGCCTCTTAAGCGCCCTTCATCTTTTACAGGTCATAGTAGAAACGGGTAAACCACTGTCGGAGCTTGCGTCTATTATGACCGTATTGCCCCAGGCACTGGTCAATGCAAGAGTACCTAATCATAAGAAGGAAAAGTATATGGATTATCCCGAAATTGCGCAAGCGATTGCTGCTTTGGAGGAGAAGTTTGCAGGAGAAGGAAGGGTATTAATCAGACCTTCCGGAACGGAGCCCAAGGTAAGGGTAATGATTGAGGGAAAGGATCAGCAAAGTATCGAGGAAGAAGCCAAAAGACTGGCAGAATTAATTCAGAATACAATGCTATAAAAAAAACTTGAGGAAAAACGGCA
>JBJELR010000214.1:0-12008 GCA_051879255.1 Lachnospiraceae bacterium
GGTAATGATGGAGATTAATCGAATAGCCGCTGTATACTACAGTGCCACAGGAAGTACCAGGAGGGTAATCTTAACTCTGGGAAGGCAGCTTTCCCGCCTTTTAGCTGCACCGCTGGAGGAATTTGACTATACCCTGCCTGCTTCACGAGAAAAGCACTATTCCTTTTCTTCTGATGATTTGGTGCTTTTCGCTACCCCGGTTTACGCCGGCCGGGTACCGAATAAAATGCTCCCCTTCGTGGAAACCGGCTTTAGCGGCAATGGTGCTTTGACCCTGCCTGTGGTCACCTTCGGAAATCGCAGCTTTGATCAGGGATTAATTGAACTGAAGGCGATTTTGGAAAAAAATGGATTTTTTCCTGTTGCTGCAGCCGCAGTAGCCACCAGCCATGTATTTTCCGATGACATTTCCCCCAACAGACCGGATGGAGCGGATTGGGAAAAGCTAAATCGTTTTATGAATGACGTTGCCGCAAAGGTTCAGGCACTTACCGGCCCCCCTTCCCCTTTTCCTCTCCCCGGAGATGATGAAGAATTAATCTACTACACTCCTCTGGGAATAGACGGAAAGCCTACCATGTTTTTAAAGGCAAAGCCCCAAACCCACGCCGAGTTGTGTGATGGCTGCGGAATCTGCGCAGCAGCCTGTCCCATGGCGGCCATTGACGAGGATGATCCCTTGCTGGTTCCCGGTACCTGCATAAAATGTCAGGCCTGTGTAAGAATCTGTCCCACTCAGGCAAAATATTTTGATGATGCAAACTTCCTCTCCCATGTGAGAATGTTGGAGGAAAACTATACCAAACGCAAAGAACCCCAGGTGTTTCTCTAAACACCCGGGGCTTTTTCTTCCCTTTTCTTTCTTTTCCTACTCTCCAAATACATCTGCCAGCCGTTCCATAGCCTCTTTAAGGATTTTTCGGGGACAGGCGATATTGATTCTCTGGAAGCCTTCTCCCACTTCTCCAAACATACTTCCTCCATCCAGCCATAGCCCTGCTTCATGGATAATTTTATGGTTCAGTTCTTTATCGCTAAAGCCCAGCCCGCGAAAATCCAGCCAAATCAGGTAAGTCCCCTCCCAGTCCATAAATTTTACCCCGGGAAGCCTGTCCTGAAGGAAGGCTCTTACATAGGCTGCATTTTCCCGAATATAGGAGCACACTCCTTCCAGCCATTCTTCTCCATGACGATAAGCAGCCTCGCAGGCTACCAGAGCAGGCAGACTGATTTCATCGTAGCCGGTAGCATAAACCTGGGCCTTGAAATCACTTCGCCGTTTCTTATCCGGGATAAAAATATTAGATATCTGCAGTCCCGCAAGATTAAAGCTTTTGCTGGGTGAAGTACAGACCAGGGACATCTTTTCATATTCTTCCTTAATCCCGGTAAATACGGTATGAGGATGCTTGAAGGCAAAGTCAGCATGGATTTCATCGCTGACCACAAAAACTTCATGCCTTAGACAAATATCCCCGATTTTCTCCAGTTCTTCTTTATTCCATACTTTTCCTATAGGATTATGAGGATTGCATAGAATAAACAGCTTTACCTGCTCTTTAATGATTTTCTCCTCAAAATCAGCATAATCCATCTCATAGCCCTTGTCACCCAAAATCAGATTACTGATGACCAGTTTTCTATGGTTATTCTTTACCACATTGGCAAAGGGATAATACACCGGCTGTTGAATAATCACTCCCTCTCCCTCTTTCGTAAATGCTCTAATAGCTGCAGCCAGAGCAAATACTACGCCGGGAGTCTTTACCAGCCATTCCTTTTCCACTCTCCAGCCATGACGATGGTTAAACCAGTCCCGTAGGGGCTCAAAGTAGTGCTCCTTAACCTCACTATATCCGAAAATCCCGTAAGCAACCAGCTTTTCCAGTTCTTCCTGGATGTAAGAGGATACCTGAAAGTCCATATCGGCTACCCAAAGAGGCAGGTTATTTTCGGGGATTCCTCTCTGACTGGCAAAGTCATATTTCAAGCTTCGGGTATTCCTGCGGTTGATTACACGATCAAAGTCCAGATTTTTTTCTCCCATTGTTTCTCCCTTTCAACGTATTTTTCAGCCCTTTCTTCTGTCTATTCCCGGCTGAAGGCCTGGTGAAGATCCTCTAACAGGTCACTGATATCCTCAATCCCTACAGAAAGCCGCAATACCCTGTCATTGATTCCGTTTGCCGCAAGCCTTTCCAGGGGGACATCTGCATGGGTCTGGGTAATGGGATAAGTAATCAGCGTTTCCACCCCACCCAGACTTTCTGCAAAAAGAATCAGCCTAAGATGCCGTAAAAGCTTCTCTACCAGCCTCTTGTCGGCCACTTCAAAGGTAAGCATTGCCCCAAATCCCCGGGCCTGCTTTTTCATGATGGCATGTCCTAAATGCCCCGGCAATCCTGGATAAATCACCTTCACCACTTCCGGCCTTTCTTCCAGCCACCTGGCAATATGAAAGGCATTTTGCTGGGCCTTTTCCATACGGAGAGCCAGTGTCTTAATTCCCCTGAGAATCAGCCAGCTATCCATGGGAGCCAAGGCTGCCCCTATGGTTTTACTGATATAGCGAAGCTGTTCTCCCAGCTTGGCCGATCCTGCTATCACAAACCCTGCCAAGGTATCGTTATGGCCTCCCAGGTATTTGGTTCCGCTGTGGATGACCAAATCTGCCCCCAAAGCCAGCGGATTTTGCAGATAGGGAGAAAGGAAGGTATTATCCACAATGGTTAAAATCCGGTGTTTTTTGGCTATTTGGGTAATGGCCTCTATGTCCACTACATTCATCATGGGATTGGTAGGCGTTTCAAAGAAAATCGCCTTCGTCTTCTCGGTAATCACCTTCCCCGGACTTTCCTTCGCCAGATTGATTCGAATAATTTCCAGTCCGTTTTTTTCACTGATGGCAGAAAACAGGCGTACGCTTCCTCCATACAAATCCTCATCTACAATCACCCGGTCACCGGGAGAAAACAGCTCCATTACTGCCGATACAGCAGCCATACCGCTGGAAAAAGCAATCCCATCCACCCCTCCCTCCAGACCGGTAATCAATTCCTCCACCTGCTGTCTGGTGGGATTTTGCAGCCGACTGTAATCGTAGCCGGTGCTTTCTCCCAGACCGGGATGGGCGAAGGTGGCTGTCTGGTATATGGGAAAGCTGACCGCTCCCGACCTGTCACAGGTAACCCCCTGTTGTTCAAGATGTATACATTTTGTCGCTACCTGATATGCCATTTAAGCCTCCTCCTTCACCCTGTTCGTTCTTTTACTCTACAATTCCGCCTTCAACCACCAGATTATCCGCGTCAACGGCAGTTCCATATACGGGTGCCAAAGTTTCTTCAAAATTTTTGTGGAAGAACTGTTCTTCTGCCAATGCCTGAATTTCTTCATTAAGCCAGTTCAGCAATTCTGTATTTCCCTTCTGCACAGCAGGAGCAATGGTATCCAGACTGCCTACCGATTCAACGCCTACCGTAAAGCCGGGATTCTGTAAAGCCCAGGCCAATACTTCTGTATTATCCGTAGAGAAAGCATCTCCCCGGCCATCCAGCAGAGCATCATAGGCTTCCTGATATTCATCAAATTTTAACAGTTTAATTTCCGGGTGGTTCTCTCCAAAATAGCTTTCCGCAGTGGTTCCCTTTACGACGATCAGAGTTTTTCCATTCAACTGCTCTACCTCTGTAACAGGAGCCGCCTCAGGAGAAACTATACCCAGAGCCACCTTCATATAGGGCAGGGCAAAATCAACCTTCTCGGCTCTTTCCTCTGTAACCGTAAAGTTAGCCAGAATGATATCTACCTTACCGGACTGCAGATACTCTACACGATTGGCTGCTTCTACGAAAACATACTCCACATTTTCCTCACTGCCCAGTAAATCCTGTCCGATTCTTTTAGCAAAATAAACGTCATACCCCTGTACTTCTCCGTTGGCATCCACATAGCCGAAAGGATTTTTATCGCTGAACACGCCTATTCTGACGGTTCCTGCCGTCTTAATCTCCTCCAGGCTCCTTCCCACAGATGCTGTATCTTCTGTCTGTGCTTCTGTCCCCTGCACTGTGGCTTCCTTTCCTGCCGTCTGTGCAGTGTCTGCACCTTGTGCTGCCTGATTATTCGCTTTTGTGCAGCCGGTTAAAAGTCCTATGGTAAGACCTGCCAATAACATTGTTTTTAAGATTTTATTTTTCATGATAGGTTCTCCTTATTATATTTCTAATGCTTCATAATGAAATGTATTTAAAAATTTCTTTGCTCTTTCGGTTTTCGGATAACTGAAAAATTCTTCCGGCTTTTCTTCCTCTACAATCTCTCCCTGATCCAAAAAAATCACTCGATCCGCCACTGCCCTGGCAAACTCCATCTCATGGGTAACGATGACCATAGTCATCCCTTCCTTCGCCAATTCCAGTACCACCTGCAAAACCTCCCGAACCATTTCCGGATCCAGAGCTGCTGTAATCTCATCCAGCAAAAGCACCTTAGGATGCATCATTAATGCTCTGACAATGGCCACCCTCTGCTTTTGTCCACCGGATAGCTGTCTGGGATAGCTTTTCGCTTTTTGGGCCAGTCCTACTCGTAAAAGAAGTTTTTCTGCCTCCTGCCTTACCTCCTCCTTTTCCCGTTTCTGTACCAAAAGAGGAGCCAGAGTAACGTTATCCAGTACCGTTTTATGGGGAAACAAATCATAGCTTTGAAAAACCATTCCAATTTGCTCCCGATACTTGTGAATATTCTTTTTTTCTTTATTAATGACCTTTCCCTCCAAAAGGATATCTCCCTCTGCCTCCTCAAGCAGATTCAGGCAGCGAAGAAAGGTGCTTTTTCCACAGCCTGAGGGGCCTACAATGACCACCACCTCTCCCTGGTGAATGGAAAAATCAATCTTCTTTAATACGGCTGCTCCCTGCTCAAAAGATTTGGTAAGGCCTGCCGTTTCTAAAATCACCTGCTTCATCTTTTCCTCAATTCCGCTGCTTAAGCAGCCTATTCCTCTTTCTTTCTTACAGCAGCTTATGCCTTCACCCGCTTTTCCAACACAATGGACAATCTGGAAATGGGAAAGCAGATGGCAAAATACAAAAGAAATACCGTCCCATAAATCCACAGTGCCGCTTTGGGATTCTCATAACGGGAGGCATCAATAATCTGCTTACCAACCTTCACTACCTCTACTACACCAATCAGAACGACCAATGATGTAGTCTTAATCATTCTGGTCAATAGATTCACTCCCGAAGGCAGCAGCCTGCGAAAGGTCTGGGGCAAAATAATGTGGCGATAGACCTGAGGCTTCGTCAACCCCAGACTGTAGCCGCTTTCATACTGATGCCTGGGGATGGAAATCAGAGCATTTCTTACTAAATCTCCCATTTCTGCTGTTCCCCAAAAGGTGAATACGATGATGGCTGCAAGCTCTCCCGATATATCTATCCCCAAATGTCTTGCTGCCCCAAAATACACCAGAAACAACAGCACCAACTGAGGCATAATTCTTACCGTTTCCAGATAAATCCGACATAGAAGGGTAAGAATTTTGTTTTTGGAGGCCATAACCATTCCCATAAAAATACCCAAAAGAACAGAAAATGCCATGGAAATCAGTGCCAGTCTTAGGGACACCCAAAGACCTGCCAAAAGCCGGCTGAAATTAATCCCTTCAAAGAGTACTTGTATTCCCATATCCTGCATACCGTACCCTCCTTTCTATCCGGGAACTGATTAAGGATATCGGCAGCAGAATAATCAGATAGGAAACTACCAGCATGGTAAGTGCCTCATCCGTTTTATAGTAGAGGCCAATTAAGTCCTTCGTTACATACATCAAATCTGCCAGGGCTACTGCACTGAATACAGAGGTTTCCTTAATCAGAAAAATACTGTTGGCACAAAATACAGGTACGCTGGTGGCTACTGCCTGAGGAAGAATAATCCTCCAAAAGGTCTGGGTTTTCGTCAGTCCCAGACTGTAGGCAGCCTCTCGCTGAATTCTGGGTACATTGTCTATCCCTGTTCTGAACCCTTCCGCCATATAGCTTCCTCCCAGAAAAATCAACCCCACGATTCCACAGGCCTCAGAGCTTAATACGATCCCCACCTTCGGTAACCCAAAGTAAAGGAAGAAAAGCTGTATCAGCAGCGGAGTATTTCTGGAAAGTTCGATATAGATCTGTACCAACGGGGAAAGAACCGGCAGCCTTAATTCCCGAATCAGACAACAGACGATTCCCACGACGAAAGCACCTACGATTCCACAGGCCGCAATTCTTATGGTAAGTATTGCCGCCTCCAGGTAAAGAGGCGCATATTTTACGATAAACGAATAATCCATGTTACCTCGTCCCTTTCTTTCATAACCCACTCACCTAGTAGGTATATGTGTAGTATATGCAGATTGTTTTTTTTTGTCAACTGCTATTTTTCTTCTTTTTTATTGTCTGTTTATATGATTGGTTATTGTTTTTTACTATAACCAAAAATAAAACCCCGCTTCTGATGAAGCGAGGCTTATTCTGCCACTCCCTGGAATATTGAATTCTCAAGCTTTTTTACATTACTCACCCTCATGCAGCCTTCCTTCCATAAAATGCTTACGGCAAAGGGCAATATATTCATCGTTGGCACCCAAAAGCACCTGGGAGCCTTCCCGGACGATTCCCTGCTGATTATACCGGGCATTGCAGGTGGCTTTCTTTCCACACCAGCAAACGGTCTTTACTTCCTTAATTTCATCTGCCAGTTCCAGAAGACGTTTGGAGCCTTCAAAAAGATTGGTCTTAAAATCGGTCCGCAGTCCATAGCAAAGAACCGGAACCTCTAATTCATCTACGATTCGGGCAAGAAAGTCAATCTGTTCCTTTGTGGCAAACTGAATTTCGTCTACAATAATCGCATCATAACTTTTTAAGACTGCCTCCTCCATCCCACAAATGTCAGAAAGAAGGACACAATCCTTTTCCAGTCCGATTCTGGATTTGATTTTGTAAATTCCGTTTCGTGTATCAATATTGGTTTTCCCTAAAAGTGCCCTTTGTCCTCTTTCCGTATAATTATATTCGGTCATCAGTGCATTGGCCGTTTTGGAGCTGCCCATGGCTCCATAATAAAAATACAGCTTGGCCATCCCATATCCCCCTTAAAGTTCTCATCAAATCTGAATCTCGGACATCAGCTCCTCATCCATCACCTTCAGCATTCTAACCAGTATTTCCAGTTCTTCCGGGCTGAATCGTTCTTCCATCCGTTTAAGAACGGTATCCATATATTGATAGCTGATGTTGTAATAGTCCAAATATTTTTGGGTAACCTGCAGATGATATTCCCGCTTGTCCTCCTTGGACTGTACCTTTTTAAGATACCCTTTCTTCACCAGATTATTTACTTTATAGGCGGCATTGGGAGAGGAAAGATTGGCCAGTCTGGCAAATTCATTGACCGTAGGTTCTCCTGCCGCATTGATGATTTCCATACAGAAGGTTTCCACCGTAGTCAGGGAGGCCTCCCTGTCCTGCCAGCGTTCAAATACCTTTTGGTAAAAATGCAGTTTAAATTTGGAATACACTCTGGTAAATGACTCGCGAAGCATAGTTTACCTCCTCTTGCTTATGGAGAGTATATCAACTTTCTTCGGTAATTGCAAATGTAAGTTCTCCCTCCGCAGCCACTTCACCCTCCACATAAGCGGTAGCTTTCCCGATTCCTACCTGGCCTTTTCTCATGATTATTTCACAATGCAGTTCAAGCACATCTCCGGGCACCACCTGTCTGCGGAAGCGGGCCTTCTTGATTCCTCCAAAGTAAGCCAGCTTCCCCCGGTTGTTTTCTTCCATTAAAAGGGCTACCGCACCGGTCTGAGCCAGAGCCTCAATAATCAGTACTCCGGGCATAACATGTTTTTGGGGAAAGTGTCCCATAAAGTGCATTTCATTGGCCGTAACACATTTTCTTCCTACGGCCCTTTTCCCCGGAATACATTCCAGAATTTTATCCACCAGCAGAAACGGATAACGATGAGGGATAATCTGCTGTATTTCGTTTGAATTCAGTTCCATTTTTACCTCCCTTCCCACAACTATATTTTTCTAAAAATTATACTGGCATTATGTCCCCCGAAGCCCAGCGAGTTGGACATGGCACAGTTTACCGGCAAAAAGCGGCCTTTGCCGGGGACAATATCCAAATCACATTCCTCATCCGCATGGAGGTAATTGATAGTAGCCGGTACATAGTTATTTTTTATGCTAAGCAGCGTAATCACTCCCTCTAAAGCACCGCTGGCTCCCAAAAGATGTCCGGTCATGGACTTGGTCGAACTGATCATCACCTTTTTTGCCGCCTCCTTAAAGGCCAGCTTCACTGCTCTGGTTTCTCCTCTGTCATTTAGTGGAGTGGAGGTTCCATGGGCATTGATATAATCCACCTGTTCAGGACTGATTCCTGCCTCCTTCATGGCAAGCTGCATACAGGCAGCAGCACCTGAACCATCCTCCAAAGGAGCCGTAATGTGATTGGCATCACAATTTGTACCATAGCCGATTACCTCACCATAAATTTGGGCTCCCCGTTTTTTTGCGTGTTCATATTCCTCTAAAACCAGCATTCCTGCTCCCTCTCCCATGACGAAGCCGCTGCGCTCCTGATCAAAAGGAATGGAGGCCCGGTTTGGATCGGTTCCCATGTGGAGAGCCTTCATGGCAGTAAACCCGCCTATTCCCAAAGGCGTAATAGCAGCCTCACTTCCGCCACAGAGGATAACCTCCTCCAGGCCGAAACGAATACGATGAAAAGCCTCTCCTATGGCATTGGTTCCTCCGGCACAGGCTGTCACCACACAGCTGCATATTCCCCGAAAGCCTATGGCTATAGCAATATTTCCTGCAGCCATATTGGTAATTGCCATTGGGATAAAATAGGGGGAAACCCGGTCATAGCCCTTTTCACTTCCCCTTCTGTCCTCAGCTTCAATGGTGCCCAGACCGCCGATACCGCTGGACACAATTACTCCGCAGCGAGAGGCATCCTCATTTTCCGGATTTAAGCCGGAATCCGCCAAAGCCTCTCTTGCCGCAATCAATCCAAACCAGGAAAACCGATCCAGAGTTCTTACCTCCCTTTTGTCCAGAAACTCCTGAGGCTCGAAATCCTTCACCTGAGCAGCCAGAGTCACCTTTCTTCCGGTAGTGTCATAGGCCGTAATGGGGCCGATTCCACATTTTCCTGCCTGAACACCTTCCCAGGTTTCCTTCAGGTTTTTTCCTAAAGGGGTGATGGCCCCCATCCCTGTAACGACTACTCTTCTCATATGCACATTCCTCCATCAACTACCAGCACCTGTCCCGTAATATAACTGCTTTCTTCTCCTGCAAAAAAGGCCACTGCTCCTGCTATGTCTTCGGCTTTTCCCATGGATTTAAAAGGAATATTAGCGGTCAGCTCTTCTCTGGCCTTATGGGGCATACCCATGGTCATATCCGTTTCAATCATTCCCGGAGCAACTGCGTTTACGGTAATTTTCCGACTGGCAAGTTCCCTGGCCAATGCCTTGGTCATCCCAATCACTCCGGCCTTACTGGCGGCATAATTTACCTGTCCTGCATTTCCTCTTACCCCTGAAACACTGCTAATGTTGATAATCCGCCCATATCTTTGCTTTAACATAATTTTGCTTACTCCCCGAAGCAGATAAAATACTCCCGTAAGATTAGTCTGGATGACCTCCTCAAACTGCTCATCACTCATCTTAAGAATCAGGTTATCTCTGGTAATTCCCGCATTGTTTACCAGTACGTCAATTCGTTTATCTCCAAATTGATAAGCCTCCTTAACCAGACGGTCACAATCCTCTCTGTTGGCAGCATCAGCCTGAACGGCCAGTGCCCTTACTCCCTGCTTCTCAATCAGAGCAGCCGTTTCCCCGGCTGCCTCTTTTCCTTCCCGATAGCTGAATACAATGTCCATACCCATTCCGGCCAGCTTAAGAGCCACCGCCCGGCCTATTCCCCGACTGCCGCCGGTTACCAATGCAAGCTTTCTGTTTTCCATATCCACCTCTTTATCATTCTCCATTCAACGTAAGAAACTGTACCACATCCTCTGCCTTATCCAAGGTCACTGTGGTAATGGTTTTGCCCATTGCCTTAGCGGTTTTTTTGACAAACCCGGTGAGAGCATTGCCGGGACCGATTTCCACAAAGGTATCTGCTCCCTGATTAAGAAAACAACGTAAATCTCTCTCCACATATACACTGCTTTGAATCTGTTTTACTAACAAGCTTTTTAACTCTGACAAGCCCCTATCTTCTACACGATGAACATACAGCTCTCCTGTAGCATTGAGGGCTACCGGCAGCTTGGGCACTTGAAAGGAGACTTTCTCCAAGTAGGCTTCCAGCTTTCTGCCTGCAGACGCCATGTATTTCGTGTGAAAGGGGCCTCCCACATTTAATCGGATACAGCGTTTTGCGCCCTTTGCTTTCGCCCTTTCCTCTGCCTTAAGAACCCCTGCTTCCTCTCCGCAGATAACGCATTGTCCGGGACAGTTGAAATTGACGGGAACCACAAAGCCTGCCCCGGTACTTTCTTCACAGGCTGTGATGACTTCTTCTTCCGACAGACCCAAAATAGCACTCATACTGCATAGGTTCCCCTGGCGTTTTTGCTCTAAGGCTGCTTCCTCCATGACCTGCCCCCGAAACTCCACTAATCTGACATAGGTGTCAGCATCCATCACCCCCGCTGCATGAAGGGCACCATACTCACCCAGGCTCAGTCCCAACGTTCCGTCAGGCCAAATTCCCCTGGCCCGCAAAAGAGCCGTCACCCCGGCTCCAAAGGCTGCCATACAGGGTTGGGTATAGCAGGTTTTGGAAAGCTCACTAAGCTCTCCCTGATGCATCATTTCCTTTACCGGAAAGGACAGCTTAAGTGAATCAATGACCTGTCGGTATTCCGGAAAGGCTTCATAAAGGTCCTTTCCCATACCGGCTCTCTGACTGCCCTGTCCTGCATACATCCATACCGTTTTCATCTTTTCCTCCCTTCCAAAGGGTTTACCCTTCCAGCTTCTGTATTACTGCCATGCTTCCCTGGTACAGCTCCTCCAGAATCTCTGCCACCGGACGGATTTGGGACAACTGCCCTGCCACCTGTCCTGCCATAACAGAACCGGTCTGGACATCTCCCTCTGCCACAGCCCTTCTTAAAGAACCCAGGGTATATTGCTCCAATTCCATCAAGGTGGCTCCTGCCTTTTCCTTTTTCACATACTCTCTGGCCATCTTGTTTTTCAAAATTCTCACCGGGGTTCCTGCAATTCTTCCGGTAACAATGGTGTCAATATCTTTGGCCTTCACCACTGCCTCTTTATAGGCCTCATGAACGGGACACTCTTTGGAAACCAAAAGACAGGTCCCCACCTGTGCCCCTGCTGCCCCCAGGCAGTAAGCTGCTGCCAGTTGTCTTCCATCTGCAATTCCCCCTGCGGCAATAACGGGAATATTCACTGCATCCACCACCTGAGGAACCAATGCCATGGTGGTCAGTTCCCCAATATGTCCTCCGCTTTCCGTTCCTTCCGCAATTACCGCATCTGCTCCTGCTCTTTCCATCAACCGGGCCAGGGCTACGCTGGCGACTACAGGCATAACAAAAATACCGGCTTTTTTCCACTGAGGCATATACTTATTAGGATTTCCGGCTCCTGTGGTAAGGTATTTGATTCCCTCCTGCACCACAATTTCTGCCATTTCCTCCACCTGAGGATTCATCAGCATCAGATTAACACCAAACTTTTCCTTCGTCTGCTCCTTGGCAATACGAATATTTTCCCTTAAGGTTTCGGGAGTCATTCCTGCTGCTCCAATCAGTCCCAAGCCGCCTGCATTGGATACCGCTGCCGCAAATTCTCCTGTGGCAATATTGGCCATTCCCCCTTGAATAATGGGGTATTTTATTCCCAGAATTTCATTTAATTTCATCTTTACCTCCGTTTATCGGGA
>JBJELR010000215.1:0-2120 GCA_051879255.1 Lachnospiraceae bacterium
GTGTAAGGGCTCCGGAATGATTCATCCCAATATGTGCACCATGCTGGCCTTTGTGACCACAGACCTTGCGATTTCCAAGGAACTGCTTCAGGAAGCGGTACGGGAAAATGTACAGGATACCTTTAACATGGTTTCTGTAGATGGAGATACCTCTACCAACGATACCTTTCTGGTGTTGGCCAATGGTCTGGCAGAGAATCCTGAAATTACAGAGAAAAACGAGGATTATCAGGCCTTTGTTAAGGCTCTTTTATACGTTAATACCCGCCTGGCCAAAATGATGGCGCAGGATGGAGAAGGGGCTACTGCATTGGTAGAAGCCCATGTGTACCATGCAGCCTCTAAGGAAGAGGCAAGACGTCTGGCTAAATCGGTAATCTGCTCCAGTCTGACCAAGGCAGCTATTTTTGGTCACGATGCTAACTGGGGAAGAATTCTGTGTGCTCTGGGATATGCCGGAGTAGAATTTGATCCCCAGAGAATAGAGCTGTTTTTTGCAGCAGGAGAGAAAAAAATACAGATTTTTAAAGATGGCAGGGGCACCGACTATAGTGAGAAGGAGGCCAGTGAAATCCTGGCAAAGCCTGAGGTACAGATATTGGTAGATATGAAAATGGGAGACAGACAGGCCAGAGCCTGGGGCTGTGATCTGACCTATGATTATGTAAAAATTAATGCCGATTATCGCTCCTGATGGAAGGAAGAAGGAAAAGAAGGAAGGTAAGTGTGATGGAAACCACAATGCAGGAAGTGCTAAAAAAGGCAGAGGTACTAATTGAGGCTCTGCCCTATATTCAGAAATTTAATCGAAAGATTATTGTTGTAAAATACGGTGGTTCTGCCATGAGTAATGAGGAACTGCAAAAAAATGTAATCAAAGATGTTACCCTTCTTAAGCTGGTAGGCTTTAAACCCATCATCGTCCATGGAGGGGGTAAGGAAATCAGCCATTGGGTGGAAAAGACCGGTAAGGAAGCCACTTTCATTAACGGACTCAGGGCTACCGATGAAGAAACCATGGAAATTGCAGAAATGGTTTTAGGGAAGGTCAACAAACGTCTGGTTACCATGGTGGAAGAACTGGGCGTTAAGGCTATCGGAATCAGCGGCAAAGACGGAGGGCTTTTGCATGTGAATAAAAAGTATGCCGATGGTAAGGATATCGCGTTTGTAGGAGACATCAAGCAGGTAACCCCTAAAATCCTGTTTGACCTGTTGGAAAAGGATTATCTGCCCATTGTGGCACCCATTGGTCTGGGGGATGATTTTTCTGCCTACAATATTAATGCAGATGACGCAGCCTGTGCCATAGCCAAGGCGGTGGGAGCCGATAAGCTGGTCTTTTTAACGGATATAGAGGGATTATATAGGGATATTAACGATAAGTCCTCTTTTATTTCCCGAATTACGGCCTCCGGGGCGGAAGAACTGATTTCCCGGGGCCTGATTGGAGGAGGAATGCTGCCGAAGCTGAATAACTGTACCACAGCTATACGGGAAGGAGTAAACCGGGTACATATTCTGGACGGAAGGATTCTGCATTGTCTGCTTTTGGAAATCTTTACCAATGAGGGTGTGGGAACGGCCATTATTCGGGATGAGGAAGGTTAAATAAATTTCTATCGGTATAAAACGTCTCTAAAGTGGAGGAAAAAATGGGAAAAATGGATACATATATCGAAGAGGCAGAAAAAGCTCTGCTTCATACCTATAATCGCTATCAGATCGTGTTGGAAAAGGGGGAGGGAGTTTACTTATACGATTTAGAAGGGAAAAAATACCTGGATTTTTGCTCCGGTATCGGGGTTTTTGCGCTGGGCTATAAAAATGAGGAATACAATCAGGCTTTGAAGGAACAGATTGATAAGGTGATCCATACCTCTAACTATTATTACAATGTTCCGGCTATTGAAGCAGCAAAAGCCTTGAAGGCAGTCTCAGGCATGGACAGGGTGTTTTTCACCAACAGTGGCACAGAGGCGATAGAGGGAGCCATTAAGGCAGCCAGAAAATATGCTTTTTTAAAGGATGGAAGGACAGATCATGAGATCATTGCCATGGAGCATTCCTTTCATGGAAGGACTATGGGAGCATTATCCGTAACCGGAAACCCTAAATAT
>JBJELR010000216.1:0-11823 GCA_051879255.1 Lachnospiraceae bacterium
TTTCATCCGCTGCACTTCTTCGGATGCAAAAATAGATAATCAAAAGTCCGGCTACCACCGGTGCCAATATCATCAACCAGGTAGTAGCATCACTAATCAGCTGTTCTGTCCCTTTGGCCAGTTTGCTCTCACTTATTGTGCTGGCATAGACCTGTTGTGCCATGCAAAAGAACAGGACAAAGGCGGCAGAAACCGTTCTTCCTGCCGCCTTTAGGATTTTTTTCCCTTTAATTTTCTTCTTCACTGTCTGCTCCTTTTCCTCCTCTTTTCATCAATTTCTCCGAAAACAGAGAGCCTACCACTGCTGCAGTAGGCTGCTGTTTCTGTCTTTCTTCTTTCATCTGAAGGTCTTTTGTGTAATAAATCCAGATATTCCATAAAGGAATCTCTTCCTTTACTTTGGTGACCACTGGCCGCTTATTCTCCCTCTCCTCTCTGACTTTCCGATTATGCTCTTTATCTCCCAGTCCCAACATCTGGTTAAAATACCACTGGGATAAATCCTCCGATATCATCATCGCCGGATGGGAACGAGAGATCACAATCTGATAAGGTCGTGATACTCTGCGTATTTCATCTGTGGTCAGAAGTTCTCTTGCCACCAAACTTACGGTACTACTGGAAGAGGGATTGACATACCTCCCATGTTGGCTGGAAAGCTGATAACCACTACAGGTATATTTCCCCAGCTTTTCACAAACCTCGGATAGGGTTTCTTTGTCATCTGCCTGTAGATAAATCCAACTCTGGCAGTTTGATTTGACAATAGATGCCGTTTCCTTACTGTATTTTTCCGTAAGCTGTTCCAGACTTTGCAGGAAAAAATGAAACCGCATTCCCCTGCCTCCTGCTACCGTCAGCTTATTGGTCAGATCCTGGATCTTGGTGAAGTTACCAAACTCCTCCAACACAAAATTTACCCGGTTAAGTAAACGCCCTCCCCTCTCATCCGACTGATGAACCAAAAGCTCATAAAGCTGAGAGACCATCAGACTGGCAATAGGGTAATAGGTTGTCTTTTCATCCGGTAAGAGAAAAAATAATGCCTGTTTTTTCTTTCCCATATCCGCTATATTCCCATCACTGGCATGGGTAATGGAATAGATCGCTCTGGACGTAAAAAGCCGCAAGGTGGTCAGGGCCGAAGTATAAAAACTTCCTTTGGTTCTGCTGGGAGCCACATCCGATATGGATAGAAGTGCCCTTGCCGGATGTCCCGGACGAAGCTTTTTGACATATTCCTGCATAGGCGTTTTGTTTCCCACTGCCTTACACATCTCTGCCACAAACCAATAGACATTGGTCAGGTTCTGGTACTGTGGCCTTGCGGCATTGTCCACCACCACACACAAAATTGCAGCAGCAATAATGGACTTTTCCCCATTTTCCCAGATTTTTTCACCACTGGTATTGTCCCCCACTAAAATATTGGTGATGTCCCAGGCATACATTTCCGCCTTATCCATCTGCCTTTGATTGACCGCATCAATAATCGGCTGCAGCAAGTTATAGCGACTGCTTTTCTGGGGATGCTTAAAATCCTGGCAAATCACCTCATATCCCAGCTTCTTTAAAAAAGGGGCTGTGTACTGGTATAACTCTGCTTTGGGATCACTAATCACCAGACTTTCCCCTGCCAATGCCATCAGGCAGATAGACTGTAAGACCAGGGTTCTGGTTTTTCCGGATCGTGTGGCACCAATGGTCAGGGTATGGGTATCCTCCGAAAGATAATAAATTTTTTCCTGTTTCCCACACTTTACCATGCCAATCACAAGCCCTCCCTCCTTTAATAAGGGGCAAGGAGCTCTTATGGTTTCTGCTTTCTCCTGTTCTTCCTTTTGTTCCGCCTTTTTCACGTTTCCTTCCTCTTCCTTAAAAACATACTCTACTGTTTCATAGCCTTCATTTCCCTCCTCCTTTTCCTTTGCCTCTTTTTCTTCTGCTTCTTCTATGACAACGGTGCCAGAAAAGCATTCTCTGTCCTCCTGTTCTTTTCCACCACCGCTATCTATCTCTTTTTTCTTTTTTAAAAAATCAAGCCCCTCATAGCCGGTAGAAATTAACTGCTTAATAACCGAATTTGTGGGGCTTAACTGGTATGTACCAAATAATTTATCTTTTTCCTTTTCTTCCATCCAACGGGAGGAACCATGCTGAAACTGCCCTACTGGTGCCGGTATCTTGATTTCATCGGTTACCGGTATCAAGTCTGCCTGATAGCTCCTGCTATTTCCAGTAAAAAACAGAATGCAGCAAAGCACCAAAAGCCCTTCAAAAGACAAAAAGAGCATTCCCTGCTGTTTTATCCTAAATATTCCTGTTATACATTCCCCAAAAGACAGCAGGGTAAGGGTTTTGATTTCACCGGATAAAAGCTGATGCAGTGTTCCGGTAAAAAATAAATTAAACACCGTTCCTGCTACCATAAGAATGCTTCCCAGAATAAGTTTTTCTTTTCTTTTTATGGTTCTATTCCCTCCTGTACTATGGAATTTTCCTTTGGTCGCTGCCATTTCGCTACCATTTTAGCTTTAGCGATATTTATGGCTCAAAACCATAGTCCACTTCTTCTCCATAATCTTCCTCCATCTCGGTTTCCTCTTTCTTTCCCATTTCTTCTAAAACCATATCCATGGTTTCTTCCTGGGGATAATATAGATACTCGCCCTTCTCTTTTCCTGCCAAAACGGTTTCTGGCGAAAAATATTGGCTGGCATGGTCTTTGGGAATAGCAATTCCCTCTCCCCGTTCTCCCAATAGGTAATAAATGTTTAGGGCAATCTCAATACATAGATTGATATTTCCCCATATGCTTTCTCCCTGTGGCTGCATCTTATCTCCTTCCTACCGCTCTATGCCATTACCAATACTTAAGGCATCCAACAGTCTGGTCACATCAAACTTTCTTTCCTCCTGATGCAGCTGCGGCACCAGTTCTTCAATCTGGTTAATCAACTCACCTGCTTCCTTCAATTCTTCTTCCGAAAGCCCCTCATCCCGGGTACGCATTTTTACTAATCCTGCATGAATGATCTGCAGCTGACTTTCCGTAAACAGTTTTCTTGCATCGATCAAGCCACTTCGGGTAACAAAACTTTCAAAGGCCTCCTCCCGATTATAAAAATACTGCCGCTGAATAGGTCTGTTCTCATTTTGTGCATCCTGCTTGTAAGTAGAAAGTACATAATCGAACAGAGGGTGTTTCCTACAGGCCAGGACCACTCCATTATGCTCATTTACCTTTACTACTCCATTTTTTAGCTTCTGTACTTTTTCTTCCTCATAAGGCTGATCCGAGCAGATTCCGCACAGATTAGCGGTAGCTCTTGCCATACTAAAAAGCCTTTCCATTTGCTTTTGGGGTACCTCCACAAAGGGATTTTTTTCAATCAGGTCTGCCTTAGTATAAAACGCTATGGTTTTGCCTTTAAACTGAATATCCACCACATAATCCGGCGAAGATGGCTCAGCTACGCCAAAACCTTTTTTCTCCAATTCTTCAAAAAACACCTTATAAAACTCTACTTTTGATTTCATCATGAACCTCCTCGTTTTAACGTTCTATCTCTTCTTCCTCACTGATTTCATCCTGTCCATATTCTTGTTGAATACGTTCCAGATCAATGGCTGACAAATTATTTCCCAGATAAATGCCATGCTCCCATGAAATTCCCTGAATTACACTATCCTCCGATGAAAAACTTTCTTTGGGGTAACGGGCATAAGCTCTTGTCCCTGCTGCGATTACAAACTGCCCGCTTTCCAAAGCCATTAACAGCAAATGGTCTCTATCCAATACCTGAAGCACAGCGTAATCACTTCCATTAAAATTATGTAGAACTTCTCCCTGCCGAAAAGTATCACGCTGGACTTCATAGTGCAATTTCCCTACCAAAGGGTGCCCGGCTGTGTCCATATCATAAGCGGTCAGTACCTCCAGACAGGCTTTGGAACAATGTTCCTGCAAAAAGGGAATCCCTTTATCCAGCATCCTATGCTGCCCCAGAAGAAACTGCCGAAGTTCCTGCTCACTTTCACAAAATCTGGCACAAATCGTTTTATTGGCTGCCAGATAAATCTCCGTCCATAGCTGATTGTCCTTTGTATTGAGTAGTTCCTCTATCCAGTAGCCAAGTTCCGGTTCTGTCCTTTCAGAACCTACAAACAGAATGGACAGGTAATCCTGGATGCTTAACAAATACTTACCTTCTGTCCCCTTATGGTTATGGGTAATCAACAACATATCCTTTAATTTCAAGTTTTTTCTCCTCCCATTTTCTGTTTCAGATAGCCGGCATATTCCTTTCCATACTTTATCTCTGCCACGGTAAGCAGCATCTCTATGATATTTTCCAGCCTTTTTTCTGTATGCTTTGATTTGTGTGTATACTGCTCGTATCTTTTCTGTATTTCCATTTTCTCCTGCTGGGTATAGTGATGCCCCAGCAGAGAAAGGTAAAAATACCAGACACACTCCCCTGGAACAGCTCCCATAATGCAGTCTGTCCCGCCTCGGGTAAATACATAGGGGCATCCTCTACAGGGATGCCCCAAATAGCAATGCTTCTTTTTTTGTTTAATGCTCATATCCTTTATCCTGATATTTTAATACAAGTTCTTTCTTTGCCTCCTTTGATAACTCTTCTTTTGATAACTGTTCCTCTAAATCCTGTTCCTGGATTTCTACTGCTTTTGCCAACATATCCAAAGCCTCTAAAATTATCTGAAAGGCCAGGTATTCTTTATGGCTTTTTCGATATGCCTCACCACGTTTTTCTTGCTCAAGTCTACAGATTGCCTTAATACCGGAAAGAATCCGGTTGGCCAAAATCTTTTTTGCTTCCTCTTCATACTGTTTTCTTTGCTTAAGCAGTCGGTTTTTATCATCGCTGTATAATCTTGCCATACTGCATTTAGCTTCCACATATTGCTTGGCACAAGTTTTAAGCTGCACTACCTCTGAAAGCAGAAGTTCCACCAACTCATCCGTCTTTTCCTTACTTTCCGGCGGCAATAACTGATAGGAAATCCTCCCATTCTCCGGGATCAACCTGCCAAGGAAAAAGAGTTCCTCTGACAACTTAGTTAAAAAACATTTATCAAAGGTCAGCTCTTGGCCTAATTCTTCTTCAAGCTTTTTCTTAGCTGCTTTATATCTTCCTGGATTCTTTAAGAGGATTTCCTGTTCAAACTGTTCCACCAGCTCATTCGTAACTTGCCGCATTTCCTTAACTGCCAGATCTTTTTCTTTGGCATAGGTAAGAATTTTTTCACAAAAAGTATCTTTAATCATCTGTTTTCTTATTTCTGACGGTACTTGAGGTGGAGTAAATGGGTTTCTGACGGTTTCCGACTTGTCCCAGAAGACGAGATGAAGATGAGGGTGATTCTTTTCCCCATGTACTGCCGCCGCCCACTGCAAATTTTCCCGTTTGATTCTGTTTTTTTCGGCAATGGTCATTACATGATTTTCCATATATCTTTGCCAGCTTTTCTGATCCTTTAACAAAAGTTCCCTGGCAGTATCTTCTGCGAAAGATACTACACTACGATACATAATTATTCCCTTTCGGGAATTGGTATAGGCCAGTCGGGCAATTTCCTCCCAGGTGGAAAATTCCTTTACCGGGCCCGGTTCAAGCTTTCCAAACAAACCATGCTTTGCTCCTTCCTGTTTAAGTACCCTTGGTCTGGTAGCAATATAACGAATATGGGCGTAATTGGCTCCCGGTGTAGACTTTTTATTAGGATGGCGGTGGCGTTGTTTATAGACTAAGATGGACATGGATTCCTCCCTGTTTTTTGTCATCTTTTGTTGTTCCCTGTATTAAAATCTGTTAAACTAAACTCCCATACTTTTTTCAGTACCACAACGAATAAATGTTTTTCTGCATGGGAGTTTAGTTATGGATGCACATACATGGCTATGCCTCTTAACACTCTCAGCAGTAAGTGCTTTTATCGTAAATTCACCGAAAGGAGATTTTTTCTTGAAACCACCCATTACTTTAGAAAATACCAATAAGTCCTTTCAATCTATGGTATCTACTTTACAGAACCATTTTTCCTCTATTGACATTCAGGATACAGAACAGCTAAAATTAGCAAACGAATATTACAAGTGGACTGCTCTGAAAACCCAGCTGATTTTGCATGAGAAAACCTTTCAAATCCCCTCTACCATTCTGCCAAATACGATTAAACCCTCTGCTTTTCAGTGGCTCCATCAGGAAAAACAGGCTGTCCTTTTAACTTATTATTCCTATGATCAGTCTACTAACCAATATATTCTTTCCGTGAAAAAGAATACTGTTCCACAGTCTGCTATTGATTTGATTGCCCGTTCTTTGGTACTGATTCGAAAAGCAGTTGTCTGGGTTGATTTTGGCTATAATATTGGCACAGAATTTGGCGGCAGACATCCGGCAATTATTTTAAAAAATCTAAAGGACTCTCTCATCGTGATTCCCCTTTCCTCCCAGCCACCCAAAAACATGGATTATACCATTCCTGTGGATAAGGTCTATGGTTTCCCCCTGATGCCGCGCTGGGCAAATGTGACACGGATTACACAGGTTAGCCTTTCCCGGCTTCACTATGAAAAATTTGGTGATGTGAAACCTTCTATTCTGAAAGAAATTGAGGAAAAACTTAAGTCTTGTGGTATAATCTAACCTTCTATTACCTATACTGATACTGTTTACAAATCGTTTGACAACACTCCTGCTCTATGCTAGTATGATGTTGTAAACGCAGGAGAAATCCTGGTAATTTTGTAACCGTGAAGCCGTCATTTATGGCGGCTTCTTTTCGTTACACAAACTGCTTTTTGTAGCTACCTGTCTATCCCCAATCCTGCTCTTTCTTCCTCTAAAACATTCTCCTGACCCTCCATTCCCTCCATCTGTTGTACCACCTCCTTTGTCTTCACCGGATCAGTTGCCATAGTAAGCTTTTGCTCCCGATAATCGTAACAATAGACTTCATCCGAAAGAACCTCTTCAGGCTTTACTTCTGTTCGATTGATTTGCATAACCATCCTCTGAAGCTCCTCGGCACTCATTTCACCGTTATCCTTCATCAGAATTACCTCATGCAGGCTACTGGGAAGAAGGAAAAAATTACTCTTTGTAGCTTCCCCGATCTCCTGCAATAGTCCAGGATACAAAATAGCAGTTGCTCCATTCATTGAGCTGCTATTGCTAAGGACATATTGTTCATATGGCAACAGATTTTTTATTGAATTTTCTCCTTCCTCCTTCCTCTCATCCACCTGTAAAGCCAAGTTTTGAATAACATCCATCACATTCATTAATCTTGCAGGAAAGAATCTCTCCGTATTGGCTAATGCCTGCTCGTATACTTGCTCCTTTGTTCTATCCCACATGGATAGCAAAGATTCCTTTACCGCAAAACTTCCTATACTCTGGTCTTTCATTTCCCCACATAAAACACGGATTACTGCGGTCAGGTTAGTCTCCGGTATATCCTGATGTACGGTTTCTTTCAAATACTCCTGATTATCCTGATTAAGTACTATAAGATACAGTCTGTCTTCCACCTGTTCATAGTCCTCCACCGAAAAGGGTAAAATATCTTTTCCTCTATCCTTACTCTGTTCATATTGGGCAACAAGAGACTGTAGAATCCTTCCCATATCCATCTCTGCCTCATATTTCTGATAGTATGGTTCAAGATAAATTGTCGGAACCATTCTTTCTTCCGGGTCTTTGATGATCAAGCCATAGAGTTTCACATGATTATTCTTAATCACCTCATTTATACTAATTTCTGCATTAGATAGATTTGGGGGTAAAAAATCTCTTATTTGTACTTTTACGATTTCTCTAAACTCCTGATACGTCATCTTTTTTCTTCCTTTCTTCTACTTTTAAAATCTTTTTGCTATAGTTTCTCTGCTAAGTCCCGTAAATGTCCTGTATCTTGTAAAAAACTATTAATCTGAAAATCTTTTTTCTGCATATAATCCACCCCCAGCTTTACTGCCTCGGAGAGCATCTGTTCAAAATCATCCTCACTGCCTTCGTTAGTAAGATTGATTAACACCTTGATCAGTAAAAAGAAGATAGCTCCATTGATTTTCCCTATTTTCATCAGCATCTTAGCCAGGCGATTCGTGTTATGGTCGCAAATTCCTTTCATATCCTCTACATGATAAACTGCCATCAGTTCCTGCCGGATTATACTGGCAATAAAGTCTATATCTTCACGGTTTCCATCAAGAGAAAGCCCCTTTTCCACATATCCCCGCACCAATTCCGATGCAGTGGTCTGCCTTTTTGCAGCCAGTTTATCTAAAGTTTCTAAGGTTTCTGTGGAAAAATTGATGGATCGTTTCTGGGTTGGCTTTTTCATCTTTCCTCTCATTCTGCTGCTTTAGCAGCATTTTAATCACAGGGACTTTGTGCATCAGCCGGGATCCCGGGTTGAAAGAACCTAATTCTTTCAACCTTCCTCTCCTTCAACTTAGTGTTAAGGGTTCTATCCAGAATACCGCTTATTCCACCAGAACCCCGTTACAGGCTTTGCCTGTAAGCTGTTTTATGGCAGGGTGGAACCCGCCTATTCCTGCCTTAACCTCCAAATTTCCATTTGGGGTAAGGAAAGGTGCCTGAAGGCACTCTCGGCCCCTAAGTGGCCTTTTTACAAAAAGTGAAAAACAGTCTGTCATCGCTCCTGCTCTTCTTCCTCTTCCAGTGACATTTCTCCAGCCGTCGGCTGCTCATAAAGTGCCGTAAGCATCTTATTGAAGTCTTTCTGCTTTGGGGTCAAAATCGCTACCCGATACCCCAAAGAAGCAAAGTAATCCTTTGCCTGTGCTGCTCTGACCTGTCCATGATTATGGGGTGTTCCATCTGCCAGCCTTCCTTCCAGATCATTGTCATAGCAAAAAACGATCTCATTCACCTGGGGATGCTGCTTTAAAAATCGCTTTAGCGCCCGGTCAGAAAGACAACCTTCCGCTATTCGGTAATCCCTTCTCCAGTCCTCCCCTCTGAGTTTACAAAGGGTGGCATGGCTCATGGCATCAATCGGTGCCTCAAAGTCATACACGCGGTTGCTTCTTCCTTCCATTAAAAATCCATAGGTTTTATCTGAGTTTTCTATGTCCTGTCTAAACGTACTGTCTGCACTGGGTCCGCGAAGTGCGCAGTACCTGGGCTTTCCTTCCTCATCGAAACCGACAAAGGCACAATTTCTGCGCACCTTGCCGTTGATCTCCTGCCTGGACTGGTACACTTTCCCCTGTTTCATCATGGCCTGTACGATTTCCCCATCAATTCTTCTGCTCTTGGTAAGATAGGCAAAAACCCGGCGGTCATCACTATCTCTTGGGGGTAAAACCAGCTTTCCTCTTTCCCCTTTTTCCTGTGGGACAACTACGTGGGTTGTCTGTTCATAAGCCCGACAGCCCAAAATGTACTCCATGGCCGCTAACTTCTCCATACCCAAATATTCCATGGTAAATGCAACAATGTCCCCTCCCTTTTCCTTGGTAAAAGAATAAAAGCCACGGCCATGCTTAAACAAGAATAATCCTCCGTTGTTCTTCACATGAACCGTGGCTTTATCACTTTTTTCAATCTCAAATCCATTTTGTACAGCAAAATCAATAATGTTGGTTGCATAAATCTGCTGCATCTGTTCCTCGGTAAAGGGCATCGGCTTTTTTCTCTCCTGCCTGTACACGGTAAACCTCCTTCCTATCGTTCCTGTTCCTCTTCTCTCGTTTCCCTTTCTTTTTGGTATTCCGTTCTTTCTCCCCGGGCCTCATGTAAAACAAATCCCTGATCTCTGATGTTTATCAGCCACTGGTTAAAAAACGCCAAAAGCTCCTCTGCCTCTTCCTCGCTTCTATCTGCTGTTTCCTGGTAAATTCCCAAATTATCCTGGGTATAGGATAGAATACAAACCTCCTGCTGATCTTCCTTTACTCTAAAGGTAATCTGGGGATCCCGCATCAAATCTCCATTCTGTACATAATAATGGGCAATACGATATTCCTTTTCCCCAATCTTTTCCATAATCAGATCGTCAAAGTGATCCTTCTTAAATTTCAGATAGAAATAGGTACCATCAAACAATCCCGGGGCCAATTTACTTAGTTTTCGATAAATACTGCCGCTATAGCTTGTTGCCACGGTTTTCTCCTCTTGCTCAAATTCCAGGGCCAGATTAAGGGATACCTGTTCCTTCAATAGCTCTGCCAACTTTTCTTCTTCCGAAAAAGGCTTCCCTACTTCTTTTTTTGCCGCTTCCATTTGTTCCTTAACTTCCTCAAGTCCTTTCCTCTCCTGTTCCATATACTCCCCTAACTTTCTGGCAAGATTTTCCACTCTGGTGATATTGCCCAAAGCAGATTCTCCTGCATCCACCTGATATATTCCCTCACCCTTCAGACAAAGCAGCACTCCCTGAAAAATTCCCCGTTTCAGCAGCAGGGAAAACCCGGCATAAGTACCTATGGACAGGGTATCGCCCGGCCCATGGCCAAGGGTCTTCATTTGCAAAGCTAAATATTCCCCGGCTTTTGCCCGTTCTTCAAAGAAGCGGTGATTTAAGGTCATGGAAAATTCCTTTGGCTTTTGTTCTTCATAGCGTTTTACATCCATTTCATAAGCCTCCATGTTCTTTATGTGTTGTTTGATTTGTTTGGGATAAAGGTGAAGGAGTTTTTCCTGTAAATCATTCTGTCCGGTTTTCCAGGCCGATTTTAAGGTCTGCAAACGATATATTTCATTATCCACCTCCATTTTTCGTTTGATTTTTGGATCCGATACGGCAAGAGCTTTAAACTCGGCATACTGTAACACCACCTCGTCCACATCTTCGCAGCTTCTTAAGGCACTTCTTCCGGTCATGATCTGGCTGATATAGCGTTGTTTTTGCTCCAAAATCTGCCACAGGTAAGCATCAAAGGTCTGCTCGGTAATGTAATTAATGATGGATACCTCCTCGTTTTCATTCCCCTGTCGCAGAATACGTCCATTACGCTGGGTCAGGTCTGCCGGACGCCAGGGTGCATCCAGATTATGCAGAGTGATCAGCTTATCCTGCACATTTAGCCCTGTTCCCATTTTTTCTGTGCTCCCCATAAGAATACGGACTTCCCCTTTCCTCACCTGTTCCAGCAATTCTGCCCGCTTGGTATCCGTATTGGCATCATGAATAAAGGTAATTTCCTGTGCCTCTACTCCCTGATGAATCAGCTCCTCTTTCATCCCCTGATAAAAGTTGAAGCTTCCGTCTGTCTTGGGTGTTCCTTTATCACAGAAAATCAGCTGGGTAGAGCGTTTTTCCGCTGTGGCATGATAGATCTCTGCTACCTTTCTGGCACAGGTGTTTAACTTTGTATCCGGATCATTTTCCAGCGTCTCACCCAGAATACGGGGGTCTACCGAAAGTAACCTTGCTTCATTGGTCAATTTCAGAAAGTTATCTTCGCTGCTGTCCACCTCTTTATTCCGGATTGCCTCTGCCCGTTCCACCAACTCTTCCATGATTCGTTTCTGTTGTGGCGTAATCCTGGTCTTAATGACTTGCATCTTACCGGTCTGCAGTTTAGGTACAGGAAGGTTTAACATATCCGAAGTCTTAATATCGGCTACCAAAAACAGCATAGACATGAGCTCCGGTAAGTTATGAAACTTGGCAAATCTGGCCTTCATCTGATACCCTGATCCTTCCGGGCGAATCTCCAAAGAAGATTCTACCCGGCCAAAAGTGCTGGCCCAGGAATCAAACATCAAAAGTCCTCTTCGTTTCAGTTCTGAGGGCTGTAGAGACTTTTGCATCACA
>JBJELR010000217.1:0-2108 GCA_051879255.1 Lachnospiraceae bacterium
GTCCTGAAGCATCATCCCGGACTGGTGACCGATGTTTTACCTGTAGGGGATGGGGTTACCGTTAGTGTAAGGATTTAGAAAATAAAAATGTATGGAAACGGAGAAGATTGAACATAAAAATGAGAAAAACGGAACTTTTGATTCCTGCAAGTAACCTGGAGGTACTGAAAACAGCAGTGATTTTCGGTGCAGATGCGGTATACATAGGAGGAGAAGCCTTTGGCCTTAGAGCCAAGGCAAAAAATTTTTCCCGGGAGGAAATGCAGGAAGGGATAGCCTTTGCCCATGAGCATGGGGTAAAGGTATATGTAACGGCTAATATTCTGGCCCACAATGAGGACCTGGAGGGGGCATCCGCATATTTTGAAGAATTACGCGAAATCGGGCCGGATGCGATCATTGTCGCAGACCCGGGAATGTTTATGCTGGCCAGAGAAATCTGTCCCAATATAGAACTGCATATTTCCACACAGGCTAATAATACCAACTATCTGACCTATGATTTTTGGTATAAGCAGGGGGCAAAGCGGGTGGTTTCTGCCAGAGAGCTTTCGCTAAAGGAAATTAAGGAAATTCGCCAGCATATCCCAGCGGATATGGAAATTGAGAGCTTTGTTCATGGGGCCATGTGCATGGCTTATTCGGGAAGATGTCTGCTTAGTAATTTTATGACCGGCAGAGATGCCAATCGGGGGGCCTGTACCCATGCCTGCCGGTGGAAATATTCTCTGGTGGAAGAAAAGCGGCCGGGGGAATATATGCCGGTATATGAAGATGAAGGAGGTACCTATATTTTTAATTCCAAAGATTTATGTATGATTGAACACATTCCGGAAATGCTTGAGGCAGGTATCGACAGTCTGAAGATTGAGGGAAGGATGAAAACCGCTCTCTATGTGGCAGCAGTTACACGAACCTATCGCAAGGCTTTGGATGACTATCAGGAATCGGAGGAAAAGTATCGTGCCAATATGGAGTGGTATAAGGCAGAAATAGGTAAGTGTACCTATCGGCAGTTTACCACCGGATTTTACTTTGGAAAAACGGATGAAACCAGCCAGATTTATGACAACAATACTTATGTTAATGAATATATATATCTGGGAATCGTAGGGGCAGTTGATGAAAGAGGATTTGCCCGAATTGAGCAGAGAAACAAGTTCTGCAAGGGAGATGTGATTGAACTGATGAAGCCTGACGGTCGTAACCTGGAAACCAGAGTAAGGGCTATTTATGATGAAAATGGAGCAGAGGTAGAGTCTGCTCCCCATCCCAAGCAGGTACTCTATCTGGATTTGGATGCTAAGGCAGAGCAATACGATCTTTTACGGGTAGCGGGAAGGAGTTAGGTAAGAGAAATGGAGGATAGGATGAGCCAGTTAATTAATGTGGAAAAGATATTTGCAGAAAATGTGTTTACCATGAATAAAATGAAAGAGCGCCTTCCCAGAGATGCCTATAAGGAAGTGAAACGGGTCATCGAAAAAGGCGGAGAACTTTCATTGGAAACAGCAGATATTGTGGCCAAGGCCATGAAGGACTGGGCAGTTGAAAAGGGAGCCACTCACTTTTCCCATTGGTTTCAGCCCTTAACCGGAATTACGGCGGAAAAGCATGACTCCTTTATTACCCATCCTGACGAGGATGGAAGAATGCTGATGGAGTTTTCGGGAAAAGAGCTGATTAAGGGTGAGCCGGATGCCTCCTCCTTTCCTTCAGGAGGGCTTAGAACCACCTTTGAGGCCAGGGGCTATACGGCCTGGGACATTACCTCTCCGGCCTTTATTAAGGAGGCGGCAACAGGCCCTATCCTGTGTATTCCTACGGCCTTTTGCTCTTATACAGGAGAGGCATTGGATAAGAAGACACCTCTTTTGCGTTCCATGGAAGCTATAAATGAACAGGCTTTGCGAATTGTCCGTTTGTTTGGGAATACAGAAGCAAAAAAAGTGACTCCCTCTGTGGGAGCCGAGCAGGAATATTTTTTGGTGGATCAGAAGAAGGCCTTGCTAAGAGAGGATTTACTGTTTGCCGGAAGAACGCTGTTTGGGGCTTCTGCACCTAAGGGACAGGAATTAGAGGATCATTATTTCGGCGTTATTCGGGAG
>JBJELR010000218.1:0-2104 GCA_051879255.1 Lachnospiraceae bacterium
TATTGTGGGACTTACTTTGGCTTTTCTGGGCTTGGTTACGCCCTTGAACAGCATTATCTTTGCGGGACTGGGCATGGTTTTTGTGATTGTAGCAAGAATGATGGAAAGTACAATAGAAACAGCCAAAATAGAAGCAGAAACAGATATGGAAGAAATAGAAGCGGGAGAAATCAGACAGCCGGAAAATGTCAACAGTCTGCTGCAGGTGGATCCTATCGAGCTGGAATTTGGTTATGGAATTATTCCTTTGGCTGATGTCAACCAGGGCGGTGACCTTCTGGATCGGGTAGTCATGATTCGACGGCAGGTTGCTTTGGAGCTGGGTATGGTAGTTCCCATTATTCGTCTAAGAGATAATATCCAGCTTAATCCCAACCAATATATCATCAAGATTAAGGGGATACAGGTTAGTGAGGGAGAGATTCTTTTTGATCACTATATGGCAATGAATCCCGGCTTTGTCGAGGAGGAAATTGCCGGAATTCCTACCTTTGAACCCTCCTTCCATCTGCCTGCCATCTGGATTACGGAGGGGCAGAGAGAAAGGGCAGAGAGTTTGGGCTACACCGTAGTAGACCCTCCTTCCATTATCGCCACCCACCTGACAGAGGTGATTCGTCAGCATGTGGCAGAACTTTTAACTCGTCAGGATGTACAGAATCTGGTGAACAACCTGAAGGAAACCAATCCTGCTCTGGTGGAGGAACTGGTTCCCAAGACACTTGGGCTGGGAGAAATTCAAAAGGTTCTTCAAAATCTGTTAAGAGAAGGCATTTCTATCAGAGATTTGCTGACCATTTTCGAAACTCTGGCAGACTATGCTTCTACCAGCCGGGATACGGATATTTTGACGGAATACGTGCGACAAAGTTTAAAACGGGCAATTTCCGGTAAATTTTTCCCGCCGGGAGAGACCACCAGTGTAGTAACCTTAGACCCGGCTTTGGAGCAGGAGATTATGAAAAGTGTGAAGCAGACGGAACAGGGGGCTTACCTGTCTCTGGATCCGGAAAAGACCAGAGAGATTATGAAGTCAGTGGAAGCAGAGAACAAAAAACTGGAGAATATGGGGAAAACTCCCATCGTGATTACCTCTCCCATTGTTCGTATATATTTTAAAAAGCTGACCGAGGATTATTATCGGGATTTAATTGTGGTTTCCTACAATGAGGTAGAACCTGATGTGGAGCTGCAATCCGTAGGGATGATTACTGCATGATGTGCAGAAAGGATTTGAGCTAGATGATTATAAAAAAGTTTCAGGCCAAAACAGAAAGAGAAGCAGTAGAAGCTGCCAAAAAGGAGCTGGGTGAAGGCGTTGTCATTATGAATGCCAAGGAGGTAAAGCAGAGGGGCTTTCTGGCTTTTCTGAAACCGCCCTTGATGGAGGTGACAGTTGCTCTGGAGGAGGAAAGCGAGCGTTCATCGGCGGCCTTTGCATCCAGAAAAGAAACCTCTGCGCCTATTGTTCCGGACTCCATCTGGGAAAAGGAGGAAAGCCTACGGGAGGTATCCCAGAAGGACGAGGCCGGCAAAGCCATCGAACAGAAGCTGGAAAATCTGCAAAGCCTGTTAGAGCAAAGAATTAAAATGGAAGAGGAAAAACCCAAGGAAAGTAAGGAGGAAGTAAAGGAATCAAAAGTACCCCAGGAAATTATCACCTTTATGAAACTTCTTTACAATACCATGATTGATAATGAAGTACGGGATATCTATGCTAATCAGATTATCGAAGAAATTGAAAAAAACTGTACTCCCCATATGCAGATGGATTTTGCCCTGTCTACAGTTTACCAGAAAATGATTCTCAAATTTGGACAGGCGGAGTTAATAGGTGAAGGGGGAAGAACCCCCAGAACCATTTTTTTTATTGGGCCTACCGGTGTGGGGAAAACCACTACAATCGCTAAAATTGCTTCTAAATTCAGTGTAGAGGAGAAGAAAAAGATAGCGCTGCTGACAGCAGACACCTATCGGATTGCAGCAGCCGAACAGTTGCGAACCTATGCCAATATTCTGGAGGTACCTTTTCGGATTATCTATGCACCGGAGGAAATCGCACAGGCTATAGAGGAATTCAAGGACTATGATTATATTTTTGTCG
>JBJELR010000219.1:0-2103 GCA_051879255.1 Lachnospiraceae bacterium
AATTGGAAAAAGCAGTCAATAATTTGGGCCTCCTCCATTTCCCTTTCAGCAAACCACTGAATACCTTTCCAACAGCCATCCTGATAGTAGGAAGCACCAATCAGATAAACAAAGGAAGACTTTGGAGAAAAGCCGGTGGTCTCGATATCCAAAAAGAGAATTTTGTCCAGCGGAGCCAGAACAGACAGATCATAATTCAGTTGTAAATCGTTAAAGAGATAATTCAATGTTTTCATAAGAGGTATTTTATCATATTTTGTAAATTTTCAGTAGTATTTTTTCAGAAAAAATAGTATATTTATATTATAGGTTTTTTACCGTTAAAAGTCAAAAGAAAAGAGAAAGGTATGGTAATGAAATGGCAAAATTAACATTCGTGGGTGGTATTCATCCCTATGATGGTAAAGACCTGTCCAAGGACAAGCCCATTAAGGATATACTGCCCAAGGGAGATTTAGTCTACCCTCTTTCCCAACACATCGGGGCACCGGCAGTCCCTATCGTGAAAAAAGGCGATCATGTCCTTACCGGACAGAAAATTGCAGAAGCAGGAGGTTTCGTTTCGGCTCCGATTTATGCTACCGTTTCCGGTACTGTAAAGACGATTGAGCCCAGGCGGGTAGTCACCGGTGATAAGGTGATGAGTATCGTCATTGAAAATGATGGCGAATATGCAGAAGTAACCTATCCGGAGCCCAAACCCTTAGAGGAGATGAGCAGAGAAGAGATTCTCGACTGTATCCGGGAGGCCGGAGTAGTCGGTATGGGAGGAGCAGGCTTTCCCACCCATGTCAAGCTGGCAGTGAAGGAGCCGGAGAAAATTGACTATGTCATTGCAAACTGTGCAGAATGTGAACCTTATTTAACCTCTGATTATCGCAGGATGCTGGAAGAACCGGAAAAGCTGATTGAAGGTCTTAAGATTTCCCTGGCACTTTTTCCCAATGCCACAGGAATATTGGCAGTGGAGGATAATAAGGAAGACTGTATTGCCTTGTTAAAGGAAAAGACCAAGGATGAGTCCAGAATTCTGGTTAAAGGTCTGAAAACCAAGTATCCCCAGGGAGCAGAAAGAACACTGATCTATGCCACCACAAAGCGTCAGATTGATTCCAGCCGTCTGCCGGCAGATGTGGGTTGTGTGGTAAATAATGTGGACTCTATTGTAGCCATCTATAATGCAGTTTATCATCGCAGACCCTTAATGGAACGAATTGTTACCATTACGGGAGATGCGATTGCCAAGCCCCAGAATTACCGGGTGAAAATTGGAACCAACTATCATGAATTAGTGGAAGCAGCAGGAGGCTTCAGAAAAGAGCCGGCAAAGATTGTCTCCGGTGGCCCTATGATGGGCTTTGCCATCTTTGAGCTGGATGTTCCCACTACAAAGACGGCTTCAGCACTTTTGTGTATGACCAAGGATGAGGTTTCTTTGCTGGAACCCTCAGCCTGCATAAACTGTGGAAGATGTCTGGAGGTTTGTCCTTCCAGAATTATGCCCAACCTGCTGGCAACTTTGGCAGAACAGCATAATGAAGAAGCATTTTTGAAAAATGAAGGTATGGAATGTTGTGAATGCGGCTGCTGCAGCTTTGTCTGCCCGGCCAAACGCCATCTTTCCCAGAATATTAAATCCCAGCGTAAGATTCAGTTGGGCAAACGAAAGAAATAGGAGGCCGGAGCATGAGTGACTTAAAAAAGGTATCGGCGAATCCCCATATTCGCGCTAAGATAACTACCAGCACCATTATGCTTGCAGTAGTTATTGCTTTACTTCCCACCACCATATACGGAATCATCAATTTTGGGATTAAAGCAGCAATATTGGTTGTGGTAACGGTGGCAGCCACAGTATTAACGGAATTAATTTACGAGCTGGCCATGAAAAAGCGGGTTACCATTGGTGATTTTTCCGCTGTAGTAACAGGCCTTCTGCTGGCGCTTAACCTGCCCGCAAGTGCACCCTGGTGGATTGGTGTCATTGGTGGAATTTTTGCAATCCTTGTGGTAAAAATGCTGTTTGGCGGTCTGGGACAGAACTTTATGAACCCGGCTTTGGCAGCAAGATGCTTTTTGCTAATCTCCTTCACTTCAATTATG
>JBJELR010000220.1:0-11751 GCA_051879255.1 Lachnospiraceae bacterium
ACATTTTGCCCCTTAGGACTAATCATAACTACATTTATACCATATTTACCTTATTCCCGCAAGAGCGACAAAAGCCCCATATCTGCTTGCGTAAACAGCTAAACAATGTTAGAATATTTTCAATTAATGTAAAGTAAAAGACGAAACAAGGAGGAACCCCAGGTGAGTAGTTGGATAATTGTGTTAATCGTTACCGTAGTGGTGCTTGGTATCGCCGCTGTGGTTTTGTATTTTCTTGGCAAGAAGGCCCAGAAGAAGCAGGCTGAGCAGCAGGCACAGATTGAGGCCATGAAGCAGAATGTTTCCATGCTGATTATCGACAAGAAACGAATGAAAATGAAGGATGCAGGTCTGCCCCAGGCAGTTACAGCCTCTGCTTCCAAATTAATGCAGCGGGCCAAGCTTCCTATTGTAAAAGCCAAGGTTGGTCCTCAGGTAGTCTCCCTGGTCTGTGATGAAAAGATTTTTGACAGTATACCCGTCAAAAAAGAGGTGAAGGCCACCGTCAGCGGAATCTATATTACCAGCGTAAAGGGTCTTCATGGTAAGGCTCCTGTCCGGGAGGTAAAGAAAAAGAGCTGGTGGAAACGGGCCGCAGACACCATTCAGGAAAAGGGCGGCGCCAAATCAGTTAAATAATTCCCATTTCCTATTAAAGCTGCCGCCGACTTTCGGCCTTCAAGGAATCCAGATCCTTGAACGTTGAGGTCGGCGGCAGTCTTATTCTCTGAGAGAGAACTGCTCTCCATCCAGAGAACGAATATCCACATGAATCTTACAATCTGCAAGATACTCATAATTCACATCTAACGTATAATCTACCTGAAGCACCATCCGTTTTTCTTCCTCCTCCAAGGTAACCTTAGAGGCTTCAAGACCAATCACGATACTTCCATAGGGTGTCCTGTAGTCTGTATGATTTTTCTGCTTTTCCACAAAATCCATATGGACATTGATAGGACCTCTTTTCGTCAGGTGCATCTCTCCGGGCAAAAATTTAATCATATTTTTTACCCTTTCTTCCACTCCTTCAATAATTTCTTCATAAAGAATATAGTGAGTATCTCCTTTAACATAATACTCACCTCTTTGTATGCTTTCTATTTTTTCTCCATCCTCTCCGGTGGAAAACTGCATTCCCCGGATTAAGACCAGTACATCCTTCGTCATCGTCTTTAATACTCCTCAATGTTAATCTGTTTGGCCGATAAAATCCCATATTTAAAAATAGAATTGGCAAAATGCTGAAATTTCTCTGCTCCGTCACTGACATAGAACTGGTATTGATTCATTCCAAGGGTGGGCCTTTTTTCACACAAAAGCCGCTTTTTTTCCAAAAGCTCTTTCAGCTCTCTGGCCGTTTCATAGGCAGGATTGACTAACGTTACGCCTTCTCCCATCACCCGTTTTAACGTACTGCGAATCAACGGATAGTGGGTACAGCCAAGAATCAGGGTATCAATCCCGGAATCCTTCAGACTGCTTAAATAACGCTGGGCAATCTCATCGGTAACCGGATCCTCTAAAAGCCCCTCCTCTACCAGAGGAACAAAGAGTGGACAGGCCTTTCCCAAAACCTCCACCCCTTTTTTTAACTGTTCTATGTATCGGGTATAGATTTCACTGCCGATTGTCCCTTCTGTGGCAATAACACCGATTTTTCCATTACGGGTAGCCCAAACTGCAGTTTTTGCCCCCGGCTTAACTACGCCCAACATAGGTAAATCGGTTTCTTTTTCCAACTGCTCCAAGGCATATGCACTGGCTGTATTACAGGCTATCACAATAGCCTTCACTTGCCGGGTTCTCAGAAACCGTACAATCTGGCGGGAATATTTTGTCACCGTTTCTCTGGATTTACTCCCGTAAGGAACACGAGCCGTATCCCCAAAATAAACGATTCTCTCATTAGGAATCTGTCGCATAATCTCTCTGGCAACGGTAAGACCTCCTACTCCGGAATCAAATACGCCAATCGGCAGTTCATTTTGATTATCATCTTGTGAAATGGTCATAAAAACTCCATTCTGTCATTTTTTTGACTGATTCTCTTTTTCTGCCCTTTCCTTCCAAAGCTCCCATAGCTTACTTTTGATTACAATCCTGCTGCCATCGTCTTCCAGAATAGCCAGAAAATCTTCTCTCGGATTCTGCTCTTTTTCTGCACACACATAAGTTTCCTCTAAAAGGCTGAACTGGGGATACATCATTCCCCAAAAGGCAGCCATCAATAAACACATAGCTATAGTCTGTTTTATTTCCTGCATCATTTCGTCCTGCTTTCTTTTTTTATCAGTATGGACGAAATCCGAAGGGCTATACAAAGTTTATGCCTGTTTTTCTTTTTCCATGCTTATCTGCTGCAGAATAGACTTCTCCTGATTATCAATATGCGCATCAATGGCCTCCTTGGCTCTTCTCACCTCACCCTGCAGTATTCCTTCATAAATCTGCCTGTGCTCCTGTACCAACTGGCTGTGCATCTTCACATCCTTTATATATTCAAAACGGTAGCGATACATCTGCTCTGCCAGGTTATTGACCATCTGGGCAAGGCGCATATTTCCGGTTGCTTCTACAATAATATCATGAAAGGCTACATCTGCCTTGGCAATGGCATCAAAATCACCCTTCTCCACTGCCTGCTCAAAGGCTTCACAGGCCAGACCAAGCTGTTCCTTTTCTTCTTCACTGATTCTCTCACAGGCCAGTTCTACCGAAAGGCTATCCAGTACCTTCCGTACTTCCAGTACATCCTGCATGCTCTTTCTGGTAATCTGAGCCACCTGGGCTCCCCGCCGGGGAATCATGGTAACCAGTCCCTCTAGCTCCAGTTTTCTGATGGCTTCGCGGATAGGTGTACGGCTTACTCCCAGCTTATTGGCCAAATGGATTTCCATCAGCCTCTCTCCCGGCTTCAGTTCTCCAGTCAGAATTCCTTTACGGAGGGTTTTAAATACCACATCCCTTAAAGGCAGATATTCATCCATGTCCCCTTGAAACATCCTTTCCATAAAACTCCCCTTCCTTTTCTTATGCTTAGCTTCTTTTACCCCCGTACATAGAACAGGCTCTGTCTGTTCCACTAAGTCCTTTCCAGGATTACCTGTGCATCCGGTGACAAAACGGTGACAAAGCTTTGCAGAGCCAGTTTCTGTCTCCTTACTTCCTCCAAAGCCTTCCGGGCTTTTTGCTCATCAGAAAAAATACCAAAAACCGTAGGCCCGCTTCCGCTCATCAGGGCATTTAATGCCCCTTCTTCCTTCAACAGTTGCTTCAATTGGCTGATTATGGGATATTCCCTTTCGGTTACGGTTTCCAGCACATTTCCCATATTAGCTGCAATTTCGGTTAAATCCTGCTGCTTTATGGACTCCACCATGGCATCGATATTCGGATGCCATGTCAGGGCGGCTGCATCCAGCTTCTCATAGACCTCCTTGGTGGAGATGAATAAATCCGGTTTTGCTATGACCAGAAAACAGTCCGGTGCCTTCGGCAATGCTGTCAGCTTCTCTCCTATCCCCTGGCTGAGCACCGTTCCGCCCTGAATACAGTAGGGTACATCCGCTCCTATCCTAACCCCTAACTCCTTCAGTCTTTCCTCGCTTAAGCCCAGTTCAAAGAGATGATTCATCCCTACCAGGGTGGCTGCTGCATCCGTACTCCCTCCGGCCATCCCTGCGGCAATGGGAATCCGCTTGGTAAGAGTAATTTCTACTCCCTTAGTTATTGGATAATGTTGATATAAAATACGGGCGGCCCTGGCAATCAGATTATTCTCATCTGTGGGAATATCCCCCACATCTACCCGGACAGTAATGCCTTCTTCCTCCTTTGCCTCCAGTACCAGAGTATCGTATAGCTTCACCGTCTGCATCACCATGTTTACTTCATGATAGCCATCCTCTCTGCGGCGAAGTACATCTAAGCCCAGATTTACCTTAGCCATTGCCTGTATCGTGATTCTTTCCATTTTACCTCCGTTTTGTTTCCCCGCTTCTTGCCGTCTGTTTCCATATTGCTCTTTGTATACAAAATACATTAATTGTTTCCAATTATATACAATCTTTTTTCACCCGTCAAGAAAGACTAAATTATTCCTTCTTTTTGCCGATATAAAAAATAGATACATAGAGTTAGCTTTTCAGGGGATGCAGGCTTCCCCGCCTTACCAATTCTAATGCCTGCAGAATGGAGTCGATGATGAGTGTAAATGGAGTTACATGCTGTGGCTCTCCTTCCTGTGGTACTTCTTGCAGTACCTATGAGGCCAAAGCAAAAACAGAAACTAAAGCCTCTGCAGTTACCAGTAATACCAATACACAAAGTGGTGTGGTATATGAGCCTTCCACCGGGGCTACTGCAGACAGTACAAAAAAGACCTATAAACCTAATACGGAATTAGTAAATAAGCTGAAGGCTGATACAGAGGCAAGAACCCAGCAGCTAAGAAGTCTGGTAGAACAGCTCATGGGGGGACAGGGCAATGCCATTGGAACAGCCAATGATATGTGGAGTTTTTTAAGAAGCGGTAACTTTACTGTGGATGCTGCCACCCAGGCTCAGGCTCAGGCTGACATTGCAGAAGATGGCTACTGGGGAGTAAATCAAACCTCCGATCGTATCATCTCTTTTGCCAAAGCCCTCACCGGTGGAAATCCGAATAAGATTGAAGAAATGCGTCAGGCCTTCCAAAAAGGCTTTGATCAGGCAACAAAAACCTGGGGTGACAAATTACCGGATATTTCTCAAAAAACCTATGAAGCTACCATGAAGAAGTTTGATGCCTGGGCTGCCGAAGCACAGGGCACAACTACAACTGCATAGCAGCTTATCTAATCTATCGATACCAGGGACAGTAGGATGAAAAGGGGGCCGCTTGGACGCCCCCTTTTTTAATTCACTTCTTTTACAATAAGAATTTTCTGTCCTTGTTGAAGGGTATCGGAGGATAACTGATTAAGACTTCTGATCGAGTCTAAAGGAGTCAGATATTTTTTCCCCACTTCCCAAAGGCTTTCCTGTTTTCCCGGAAAATACACCACAATACCCGGCAGCCCCCGCATTTTTTCCGGCTGCAGAGGCTGAACCTGAAGACTGCTTAAGGTGGGCTGCTGCCATTTTTCTCCCAGAGTGGTTTCCAGGCCAACCATTACCTTTACCTCTATGGTTTCACTGTCCAACAGTGTCCCACTAAGCATTTCCAACGCAGGAACAACATTCCAATAGCTGTTATCTGTCAGTGTTTCATTTTCTTCCATATAAGAATAAGGAATCTCCCCCTTTATTGATTCGTAAGGCTTTTCTTCATTCTCCGTCATATAAAGAATCGTAACTGCTACAGCCCCTTCTACTTCCAGGCCCTTCTTTGTCCTGACTACCTCCTGGGGCAAAAGGCAGCCCTCCACATGACATACCTGCAAGATTTTTGCTCCTGCTGAGGATGCCCCAAAGACCTGGGACAGTTTCACCCTTCCCTGACGCTTATCCTGTATCTGCTTACGATACCCACTGGTGTATACCGGGGTCACTTCTCTGGTGGTTCCATAGGCATCCGTAAGAATTTCCCATTCCCGGTTTTCCAACAGGCGAATGGGTAAGTCCAGCACCATTTCCACCTCCAGCATTCTGGCCTCACCATCGTAATCCTCTTTAATTGCCAGTCCTCTGGAGCCGATTCTTGGTACAATTTCGGAAATCATCGTGCTTCTGCTGCCGGAACATTCCAGATTTTGACTAAAGGGTATTACGGTAGAAAAAGCTTTTACATTCCGTCCCTCTCCTTCCCCTTCGTAGAAAAGAAAAAGGCGAATTTCTCCCTGAATACCAATACTATCTTCCAGTGACCTGATTTCCCATTTCCCCAACTCCAGAGACTTCCACAAAATCTCCTGTACAGGCGGCATATTAGAGGGCAGCTCCAGTTCCTCCTTAATGCGCAGAATATCCTTTCTTTCTACTGCCAATACCGACTGGCTTAACAGCTCCTTTTGTACCTCCATTCCTTCTGCTCCGGTAAGACCAACAGGAAGTTCTTCATCATAAAGCCAAAGGGCACAGACAGTAAAGTGCAGCAATGCCCGAATACTGATTTTTCGTGAATTGATTAATCCCGCCCGCAAGTCTTCCAGTTGTGGGCAGACCTCTACATTGTCAATAGCCTCCAGCCCTTCTGCCCTTATTTTTTCTTCAAAGGGAATTTCCCCCTGAAGACAATACATTCTGCCCTCATCTTCTTCTGAACGAATAAGAATTTCATAAACCATCCTCCCCTTTACCACTACCAGATCCTTTCCCGGTCTGATTTCATCCATGGCCACTTCTGCTCTTTCCAAAAGAATGGCCGAGGCATCCGGATTCCGGTCACTGATATTTTTATCCTCCTCCAGGGTTACCTGAGTATTCACCCTGCATTTACTTCGTTCCATATGTAAATTGGCCTTTACTAATTCCACAAAAATACCTCCTTAAGTCTACCTGTTATACTGTATGACTCAAGGAGGTTTTTTAGACCTTATGCGCCGTTTATTTTACACAACCAATTAGTTCTGATATTTGCTCTATTCCTTCCTTTTCCATAAATTCTTCAATGCCCTCTATCGTCTCCACTGTGGCATAGGGGTTCACAAAATTCATGGCTCCTACTGCTACAGCGGTGGCTCCGGCCATAATAAATTCCAGTGCATCCGCTGCATTACCAATCCCCCCCATCCCAATAATGGGAATTTTGACCGCATTGGCTGCCTGATAAACCATCCGCACCGCTATGGGTTTGATGGCAGGGCCGGAAAGCCCCCCGGTTTTATTGGCCAGTGCAAACTGTCGCTTATGAATATCGATTTTCATTCCCGTAATGGTATTGATTAAAGAAATGGCATCAGCTCCCGCACTTTCTGCTGCTTTGGCCATTTCTGCAATATCGGTCACATTAGGGCTTAGCTTCATGATCACCGGCTGTCTGGCAATTTTTTTAATCCTTTCGGTAATCTCAACTAAAGCCTTGGTATTTTGTCCAAAGGCTATAGCTCCTTCTTTGACATTGGGACAGGAAACGTTGATTTCCAACATATCCACCGGTGCATCCGAAAGCTTCTCCACCACCTTCAGATAATCCTCTACCGTTTTTCCACAAACATTTACAATGACAGAAGTGTCAAACTGCTTAAGAAAGGGCAGGTCCCTTTCCAGAAACACATCAATTCCCGGATTTTGCAGCCCAATGGCATTCAGCATTCCACCATAGGTTTCTGCCACTCTGGGAGTTGGATTTCCCGGCCAGGGAACGTCTGCTACTCCTTTGGTGACCACCCCGCCCAGGCGATTTAAATCGACAAATTCTCCATATTCCATACCGGAGCCAAAGGTTCCGGAGGCCGTCATCACCGGATTTTTAAATTCCACCCCGGCAATAGTAACTTTCGTATTTTTCACAGCCATCTTCCTCTCTTTCCATTTTTCACCTGCCCTTGCCCATTCTGCAAATCGGTCTTAAATTTCTATTTCTCCTGCCTCAAATACAGGGCCGTCTGTACAAACCCGGGCATTGTTTACGTGGGAATGATGATTCTCCTTTGTGGTCTTTGCTACACAGCCCAGACAGGCTCCCACTCCACAGGCCATTCGTTCCTCCAAAGAAAGATAGGCCAAAATTCCTTTTTCGGCAGCATAGGCTTTTACGGCTCTGAGCATAGGCATGGGGCCGCAGGCATAAATCACTTCTGCCGTAAGAGAATTGGCCTCAATGGCATCCAGAATATTTCCCTTCGTTCCTACGCTTCCATCCTCAGTGGCTACAAATACTTCCCCATAATCGGCTAATTCTTTATGCAAAAAAAGGCTGCTGTCCCGATAGCCCAGTAGAATCTGCTTGTCCGCCTTAAGCTCCTTGGCCAACTGCAATAGAGGGGGGATTCCAATTCCACCTCCCAATAAAAAAACCTTCTTTCCCTCTCCTTTTTCTAAAGGAAAGCCATTTCCCAAAACACCTAAAAGGGCTACCCTTTTTCCCGGTTCATAGGAGGAAAACTCTCCGGTTCCCTGTCCAGTCAGACGATAGACCAGACGCAGCCTTCCTCCTTTTCTATCCACTTCGCAAATACTGATTGGCCGAGGAAGCAAGGTACTTTTATCCTCCGGATACAGGCCAATAAATTGGCCGGCTTTCGCCTCACCGGCTAAATCAGTTTCCAACCATAAATCATAAATCCCGAAAGCAAGCTCCTTCTGCCAAAGAACCTTAGCCCATTCTTTTTTCTTCGTCATACACTACTTTCCCCCTGCAAATGGTTTTCTTCACCTTACCCAGCATCGTCTTTCCTAAAAAAGGAGAATTCTGAGATTTAGAGGCAAAGCTCTCTACCTTCCACAATTCATTGGGATTAAACAGAACCAAATCTGCCGGTCCTCCTTCTTTTATATAGCCTGCATCCAGCCCATAAAGTCGGGCAGGTGCATAGCTCATCCGCACCAGTAAATCCATCATCGGCATCCCTGCCTTTTCTACCAGCTCACCTATTCCCAAGGCCAGAGCCGTCTCCAATCCAAGAATTCCGCTGGGTGCCTTAGTCAGCTCTCTGGCCTTGTCCTCCGGGCTGTGTGGTGCGTGATCGGTGGCAATTAAATCCAGAGTACCGTCTTTAATTCCCTGAATAATGGCCAGACGGTCATCCTCCTCTCTTAAAGGCGGATTCATTTTTGCCATAGTGCCCTGCTGAATCAATGCCTCCTGGGTCAGGGTAAAATGGTGGGGAGTTGCTTCTCCATGAAGCTGCTCTCCTCCCGGCATGGCTTTGGCCCTCCGTAAAAGCTCTACCGTTTCCTTGCAGCTAATATGCTGTACATTTAAAATAGCACCGGTTTCCAGGGCCAGCCTTATATCTCGCTCCACCATGCTGATTTCCGCTTCTCTGGGTGAGCCTCCAAGGCCGAAATACTCTGATGCCCTTCCCTGATGGATTCCATTATTCATAATCAGGGAGGGGTCCTCCTCATGCAGGCTTAGGGGAACCTGAAGACGGGCACTGGCCTCCATGGCTGTCTGCAAAAGCTCCTTATCCATTAGGGGCATACCATCATCCGTAAAGCCTGCTGCCCCTGCCTGTAAAAGAGCCTCAAAATCTACCGGTTCTTTTCCCAGTTGTCCTTTGCTTACACTGGCACAGCTCTCTATCCGAATGGCGGTCTGCTTTCCCTTTTCCAGTACATAGCGCAGAGTTTCCTCGTTATCTACCGTAGGCTTGGTGTTGGCCATCAGGACTACCGTAGTAAATCCCCCTTTTGCCGCTGCCAGAGCACCGGTAGAGATATCCTCCTTATATTCAAATCCGGGCTCTCTAAAATGCACATGAACATCCACCAGTCCGGGGGCTATATAGAGCCCCTCCCCATCGATTATCCGGGCTTCTCTCCTATCCCCATCCGAAAGAAAAGATAAATTAGGCTCGCTTTCTTCCGCCTTCCAGTTGATTTTCTTTATCCTGTCCTCTTGAATAAAAATATCTACAATCCCTTCATAACCACTTTCCGGGTCCAGCAAATATCCGTTTTTGATCACCAGCATTCACTTTTTCCTCCCTTATTTCTTCCCCAAAGTATATCACATCTGCTATTGAAAAACCACTGGTAATCCCACTTCTGTAGTTCTAAGCACCAGATAGGGATAAGAGGCCACCTCCTTATTTTCAGGTTTTTCTTTGGGTCCCAAAAGACAGGTATCCACATAAAGGGCATTGTCTGTGGTGTAAAATTCCCTCACTACGATGGAATATCCACCGCTTTTCTGCTTTCCATAGCCAATCACAATATAACGATTTCCCTGATCCGTATAGGTCAGCTTCATTACCTCACTTTTCTTTTGTTCAATTAGCCGGGCAAGCTGCTGTGGAATAAGTTCCTCGCTGATGACCACAAAGCTGGCCGGCTTCTTTTCTTTTTGTGGGGGTACCAGGCTGCACCCCATGGAGATTCCCATAAGCAGGATCAATAATACCAGACGGCATCCCCTTGTTTTCTTCTTCCTCCATTCTTCCTTCACCGTTTCTACTCCCCTATGGCTCTTAAAAAAATATATTCCCTTTTCTTCTTTACCATACCTTGTTTATGGAAAGTATTTCCTGTATACTTAGTACCAGCCGACTAAATGAAAGAGGAGATTCGTATGATTCGTTTTATCTGTGTAGCCCTTTTTGTTGTCCTGTTTCTTATTTGCAGTATTCCCCTGCTGATTGCGGAGTGGATAATCGGATACTTCAATATGGATTGGAAAAACCGCAGCAGTCTGGCCATTATTCGCTGGGCTTTTGGTGTATGTCTGTTTTTATCCGGTGTAAAGGTCACCGTTCTTGGTGAGGAAAATGTTCCTGCCGATCAGGCTGTCCTGTTTGTAGCCAATCACCGCAGTTACTTCGATATTTTGCTGACCTATGTAAGGATGAAACGCCCTACCGGCTTTGTGGCTAAAAAGGAAATGTCCCGATACCCCCTCTTGAGTAACTGGATGGTAAACATCCACTGCCTTTTTTTAGACCGTAAGGATATCAAGCAGGGGCTGCAGACGATTCTCACCGGAATCGAAAAACTGAAGAATGGGATTTCCCTTTTTATTTTTCCCGAAGGTACCCGAAACAAGACTGCTGATACCTTCCTTCCTTTTCATGGAGGCAGCTTTAAGCTGGCAGAGAAGTCGGGCTGTCCCATTGTTCCCATTGCCATTAACAATGCCGCTGATATTTTCGAGGATCATCTGCCTAAAATCAGGAAAACCCATGTGGTGATGGAATTTGGTGAACCTGTCTATCCTAATGAGCTGGACAAAGAAGCGAAAAAAAATCTGGCTAATCTTATTTCCAATCGGATTCAAAAGATGTATGCAAAAAATAAAAACCTGGTCTAAGCCAGGTTTTTTTGCAGCCATTCTACAATTTGAGCAAATCCCATACTATGAGATGCCTTTAATAAAATCGTATCGCCGGGATGCAGCTTTTCTTTCAGAATAGGATAAAGCTGCTCCTTTTCTTCCACATAAATGACTTCTGCTGCAGACTTTCCACCATCCTGTTTTCCCCCTTCTGCCACAGCTTCCTGATACATGGCCTTAGACAGCCTGCCCACACAGAAAAGCAGATCCGTCTTCTGGCTGGCAGCATAGGCTCCCACCTGTCTGTGCATGGCTTCTTCCTCCTGTCCCAGTTCAAACATATCTCCCAGAACAGCCACCCGTCTGCCCTCTGCCTCCTGCAATAAGTCCAGTGCCGCCTTCATGGAAACCGGATTTGCATTATAGCAGTCATCAATTAATGTATAACCATTGAATTTCATTACATGACTTCTTCCGGCTACCGACTGGACCTTTTCCAGTCCCTCCTTAATCTCCTTTTCCGACATTCCTAATCTATGGGCTACTGCTGTAGCTGCCAGGGCATTCAACACCATATGCTCTCCCGGCAGGGGGATATCTGCCTGAGGAATGTGTATTCTTCCTCCTATACTGATTCGGCTGCCCAGAAGTCCCCGGGAGGTTTCTTCTAAGGGGTAATAGTCATTGGCCGGATTTCGTCCGAAGGTGACCACCTTATCTTTATATTTTTCCTTTAGGGTAATCAGCTTATCATCATCACCGTTTACGCAGATAATTCCCTCCTGATTCCAGAAATCCAGAATCTCCGACTTAGCCTTAAGTACCCCGTCTCTGTCTCCCAGAGCTTCCAGATGGCACTCTCCGATATTGGTAATGACGCATATGTCAGGTCT
>JBJELR010000221.1:0-2084 GCA_051879255.1 Lachnospiraceae bacterium
TCCCTGCTGCGTAAAGGGATTCCTGCCACATCGGTCTATCTCCAGTGTGGTTTTAATGACTACTCCTCCTTTTACCGGGCTTATGTTAAGGTTTTTTGCCATTCTCCCACCAAGAGCTGAAAAGGGGAAATCGGCATTAGCCGATTTCCCCCTCTTACGCTTTTTCCCAGCCAAAATATCTTACTGCATTGTTGTAACAAATTCCTTTGATTATCCTCTCCAAAGATTTTTCATCTGCCGGATATTCACCCTTTTCTACCCAGCCTCCCATCAGATCACATAAAATACGCCTAAAATATTCATGTCTGGTATAGGAAACGAAGCTGCGGGAGTCGGTAAGCATCCCGATGAAATTTCCTAGCACTCCCAGATTAGCCAGACTGGTCATCTGCTCCTGCATACCTACCTTGTGGTCATTAAACCACCAGGCGCTTCCCTGCTGAATTTTCCCTGGCGTACAGGAGGTCTGAAAACAGCCAATCACCGTTTCGATAGCCGCATTATCTACAGGGTTCAGGGAATAGAGAATCGTCTTTGGCAGTTCCCGGGTAATATCCAGACTGTCTAAAAAGGAAGCAAGCTGGTCGGAAGGGGTATAATTGCTGATACAGTCGATTCCTGCATCGGCCCCCAGCTTGGAGAATACCCGTCTGCTGTTGTCCCGCTTTACCCCGAAATGAAGCTGCATGGCCCATCCTCTGCGACAGTATTCTTTTCCCATAGCAATGAGGAAAGCTGTCTTAAACTGAGCCTCCTCCTCCTTTGAAGGAAGCTCCCCGGTCAGCCTTTTGGCAAAAATTTCTTCAATTTGCTGCCCTGCTGCCGGTGCATAATACACATAGGCCAGTCCATGGTCGGATATACGGCAGCCCATTTCGGCAAAGAAATCCATCCGTATTCTCAGAGCTTCCAGTAGATCATTATAGGAAGCTATTTTTTCCCCGGAGGCTTTTTCCAGCTTCTGCAAATAATCAAGATAGTCCGTTTTTTCCAAAGATAAGGCTCTGTCCGGCCTCCAGGTAGGCAGAACCTGTACCTTAAAGCTTTCCTCCTCTTTAAGCCTTTCATGCCACTCCAGTGTGTCAGCAGGGTCATCCGTTGTACAAAGCAGCTGAACCTTTGAGCGTTCAATAATCCCTCTGGCTGAAAACTCCTCCCCTTTCAGCTTCTCGTTGCAGAGCTCCCATACCTCTTTTGCCGTTTCACCGCACAGATGCCCCTGATATCCAAAATATCGCTTCAGCTCCAGATGACTCCAGTGATACAGGGGATTTCCGATAGCCAGCTCCAGGGTTTTTGCCCACTGCTCAAATTTTTCCCAATCTGAAGCCTTACCGGTAATATAGTCCTCCTCCACCCCATTGGAGCGCATCAGCCTCCATTTATAATGGTCTGCTTCCAGCCAAAGCTGAGTGATATTATCAAATCGACGGTTTTCATAAATCTCCCGGGGATTGATGTGGCAATGGTAGTCCACTATGGGCAGTTTCTTGGCATATTCATGGTACAACCGTTTTGCCGTTTCGGTTGATAATAAAAAATCCTCATCTAAAAATGCTTTCATTCATTCTTCCTTCCTTTCAACCTCCTTGCCGTTTACACTTTCCAGGCTTATCTTTGTACTCTTCCCGAACCGTCTCCACCTGCCAGGGCAAGTACCTCCTCCACAGATACCAGATTATAGTCTCCCTCTATAGAATGCTTTAGGCAGGAAGCCGCAACTGCAAATTCAATGGCCCGGGACTGTTCAAAACCATTCAGCATCGCTGCAATCAGACCTGCACCGAAGCTGTCTCCTCCGCCTACACGGTCAACGATGTGCATACTGTATTTTTTGCTGAAGAAAAAATCCTTTCTATTGTAGAGCATGGCTGACCAGAAATTATCGTTTGCAGAAACAGATTCCCGAAGAGTGATGGCCACTTCACTGAATCCGAAACGCTCTGCCAGCCGTCTGGCCACCTCCTTATATCCCTCACGATTTACTTCCCCTGCCGTAACGTCGGTTTTATCTGCACAAATTCCAAAGACGTCCGCTGCATCCTCCTCATTGGCAATACACAGGTCTGCATATCGACACAGCT
>JBJELR010000222.1:0-11625 GCA_051879255.1 Lachnospiraceae bacterium
TTCAGAATTAAATAGGATAATACAAGATAAGCACCAACGGAAGAAAGAACATTCTTCTGCAGGTGCTTTTTCTATCAACTGCTAAGAGGAAATAATGGGTTTGGATTGCAAATTGGAAATCGCTGGTATGCGAATAAAAACAAATTGGATGTTTGGATTGACAGAGAATCCATGTGAAATAAACAGATTAGAACACAAATAAGACGATTTGTCAGTTGAAAAATCAAGGGTTTGATGATATACTTTTTCGAGTATATCTATGCTTATCCTTTTGGTTTGCTGATTGGATGAATGGAATGAGAAGTGGATGGATACCTGTAAGAAGAATTGCAGAAACAATACTAAAGAAGCAATGGAGGAATTTGAAAATTTAGTGCTTGTTATAAAGAAGAATAGACCAACAACGCAATTTCTTATTACAAATTGACAATTACAAATGCCTAAGAATGGTCTAAAAAAGGAGAGTTTAATAGAATGGAAAGCTACAAGAAAGAATTTATTGAATTTATGGTAGAGTCTCAGGTATTAAGCTTTGGTGAGTTTACCTTAAAAAGCGGAAGAAAATCTCCCTTTTTCATGAATGCAGGAGCCTATGTAACGGGGGCGCAGCTTCGTAAGCTGGGGCAGTATTACGCCAGAGCCATTCATGACCATTATGGAGATGATTTTGACGTTTTATTTGGTCCTGCCTACAAGGGAATTCCTCTCAGTGTGGCCACCACCATGGCCTTTAGTGAGCTTTATGGAAAGGAAATACGCTACTGCGCTAACCGCAAAGAGGTGAAGGATCATGGTGATACAGGAATCCTCCTGGGAAGCAGGCTGCAGGATGGTGACAAAGTGGTAATGATTGAAGATGTAACTACCTCAGGAAAATCCATTGAGGAAACCGTCCCCATTATTCAGGCACAGGCCGAGGTAAGCATCAAGGGACTGATGGTATCCTTAAACCGCTGTGAGAGAGGAAAAGGGGAAAAGAGTGCATTGGAAGAAATCGAAGAGCTGTATGGCTTTGAGGCCAATGCCATCGTTTCCATGAAAGAGGTAGTGGATTATTTGTATAATAAGCCCTGTCAGGGGAGGATACTGATTGATGATACCATGAAGCAGGCAATCGATGAGTATTACATCAAGTATGGGGCAAGATAAAACGAAAGAAAAGGCTGCCCACGAAAGTAATCAGTGTGGCGGTCTTATTTCAAATTGAGGAAAAAAGGAAAGCCTATGGAAAAAAAGAAGCATTATATATTCACCAATAAAAAACATTCCACCAAAGGCATGATGTCAACTATTTTGGGTGTCATCGCCCTGCTCTCTCTGGGACTGGCCGTTTACCAGACCTATGAGGCCGGGGGAGAGGCGAAGGGAAGTATGGGGATGGTAGGCTTTTTGGCAACCTGTTTTTTCATTACAGGTCTGGTTCTGGGCATTCTGGCAAAAAGGGAGATGGATCGCTTCAGGCTGTTCATTTACCTGGGGATTGCTCTGAATCTACTGGGTCTGATGCTCATCAGCATGATTTTATATGCGGGAGCCTATGGAGTATAGTTTTGGAATATCGTTTAATGGAGGAAAGAATGAGAGAACGTTTTTTACTGGCCCTGGAGCGAATCGGTCAGATAAAAGAAGAAAAGAAGCTGGCAGAGCCTTTTCAAACTTATTTTGAGCATACCGGTGCCTTTTTGCAGTCTTTGGAGGAAGAAGAAAAAAGGCTGGCAGCAGGTAAGCTGAAAACTGCCTCGTTGGAAGAATTAAAGGAAGGAAACCAGGCGATTTATCAGGATATTTTACCTGGGAATTATGAAAACAGCTTTGCTAATCCTGCTAAAGCAGTAAAGCTTTTGGGAAAGGATTATGGACAGCTTCTTTCTGCCCTTTATGCAGAGTTATACAGTCTGCCGGTTTATCTTTACGAGGGTAAATTAACGGCTGTGGTGATTAGGCTGGAGCTTTTTCTGGAAATCTATGGAGCCTTTCTGGAGTGTGAGGAGGCCGGATTGCCGGATAGTCAGGTGCTGAAGGAAATCTATTTCTGGTTTGCCTATGATTATCAGGAGGAAATATTGAATCAGGAGGTACAGGCTCAGTTTAATCCAAAGGAAAACTGGGCAGGCAGGCTGCTTGATGAGACAGACCTTACCGACCTGCGCTATCTATACGCCTATGGGGAATATATCAGCGAAAACGAGCTGTTACTGGCAGAATATTTGAATCAGCTACCGGAGGAGACAGTGAAAACCATGGCAGATACCTATACGGAAGGCTATCGGCGGGGCTTTGAGGCCACCGGAAAGGACATTTCCATCAAGAAAACGGTAAATGTGATTTATCCTCTGGGAATGGAGAGGATGGTAAAGCTGGCCATGGAAAATTTTCGGGCTATGGGGCTTACTCCCATTCTTTACCGGGCACCGGTCAGCTTTCTTGCCGGAAGACGGCTGCATAAAAGCGGCTTTAGCGGCACAGCAGCCAACAAGCAGTTTGAATATGACCATGAGTATGACAAAGCCCTGTATTTTAACAGCCGCTTTTTGAATCGTAAGCTGGAGGTCTACAGGCAGGTACTGGAGACGGTAAAGGAGGAAGCCGGAGTAATGGGAGGACCGGCAGTGATTGAGTCCTTTGGGGAACTTCCCTTTTCACCGGAAAGCAAGAAAGAAAACCTGCGATTGGAAGAAAAAAGGCAGAAGCAGGAGGTAGAGTACCAGACTAAGGCCAGTCAGCTACTGAATGAATACGTGAATCGGGAGGAAAGAAGCTTTACCATTATTGCCTTTCCCTGTCCTGCCATCGGAAAGGATTTTCCAGAAATCTTTCGGGAAACCATTACCTTAAATACGTTGGATAATCAGCTTTATCTGGATTGCCAGCAAGCGATTATCGATGTACTGGATTTAGCAGAATACGTTGAAATTGAGGGCTGTGGAGAAAATGAAACGAAGTTAAGAGTAGCTCTTCATGAACTTTCGGACAGGGCTTGCCAGACGAATTTTGAAAACTGTGTGGCAGACGTAAACATTCCCGTAGGTGAGGTTTTTACTTCCCCAAGGCTTACAGGCACCGAAGGGCTTTTACACGTACCCAGGGTATTTTTGAATGGAGTGGAGTATCGAAACCTCAGGCTCACCTTTAAGGAGGGAATGATTATCGATTATAGCTGTGATAATTTTGCCGGCCGGGAGGAAGGAAGAAAACTGATCAAAGAAAAGCTGCTTCATCACCATGACAGTCTGCCTATGGGTGAGTTTGCCATTGGTACCAATACCACCGCCTATGTGGCAGCCAGAAAGTACAATATGGAAAAGCTGTTGCCTATTTTGATTGCAGAGAAAACAGGCCCCCATTTTGCTATCGGAGACACCTGCTATTCCTGGGAGGAAGAAAAGGCCACCTATAATCCTGACGGCAAGCAGATCATGGCTAAGGAAAATGAATGCTCGGCTAAACGCCATGAGAACCGCAGAGAAGCCTATTTTAACTGCCATACGGATATTACCATCCCCTATGATGAGTTGGGACTTCTGGCAGCAGTGGAGCCGAATGGTTGCAGCCACCCCATTATCCGGGAAGGAAGATTTGTGCTTCCGGCCTGTGAAGAATTGAATAAGCCCTTTGACGAATAGCCTTTATTCCAGTACAATGGGAATAGCTGTCTGAGACAGACAGTCTGTTTGGACTAATGGAAGAAGAACAAAAAACCAGTATAGCAAATGCAAGGAGGAAAGCAAAATGGTTGGAATTGTAATGGGTAGTGATTCGGATATGCCGGTTATGGCAAAAGCAGCAGATATTCTGGAGGAGTTGGGAATTGCCTACGAGATGAATATCATTTCCGCCCACCGGGAGCCGGAGGTATTTTTTGAGTATGCCCGAACAGCAGAGGAAAGAGGAATTAAGGTGATTATTGCAGGTGCCGGTATGGCAGCCCATCTTCCGGGAATGTGCGCGGCAATCTTTCCTATGCCGGTAATCGGTATTCCTATGCATACCTCCTCTTTGGGAGGCAGAGATTCTCTCTATTCCATCGTACAGATGCCCTCCGGTATTCCGGTGGCTACGGTGGCCATTAACGGGGGAGCCAATGCGGGCCTTCTGGCAGCAAAGATTCTGGCCACTTCCGATGCTGAACTATTACAAAAATTGAAGGATTATGCTGCAACACTGAAGGAAAGCGTTCAAAAGAAGGATGCAAGACTTCAGGAGGTTGGCTATAAAAATTATAAATAAACAGCGGTAAAGACTAAAAACAGATAAAAGGAGAGACACCATGGACTACAAAAAAGCAGGTGTAGATATTGAAGCAGGCTACAGGGCTGTAGAATTGATGAAAAAGCACGTTAAGGCAACCATGCGCCCCGAGGTTTTGGGCGGAATTGGAGGATTTTCCGGGGCTTTTTCCATGGAAAAATTCAAGGACATGGAAAAACCCACTCTGGTTTCCGGTACCGACGGTGTGGGAACCAAGCTAAAGCTGGCATTTTTACTGGATAAACATGATACCATAGGAATCGACTGCGTGGCCATGTGTGTAAACGACATTGCCTGTGCAGGCGGGGAACCTCTGTTTTTTCTGGATTACATTGCCTGCGGGAAAAACTACCCGGAAAAAATCGCCACCATTGTCAAGGGAGTGGCTGAGGGCTGTGTGCAGTCCGGTGCAGCCCTGATTGGCGGAGAAACAGCAGAAATGCCCGGCTTTTATCCTGAAGAGGAGTATGATTTGGCCGGCTTTGCCGTTGGTATAGTGGATGAAAAGGACTTGATAACGGGAAAAAGTCTTAACCCGGGAGATGTACTCATTGGGATGGCATCTTCTGGTGTACATAGCAATGGCTTTTCGCTGGTACGTAAGGTATTTGCCATGACCAGGGAGAGTCTGGATACCCATTATGAGGAGCTGGGCTGCACCTTAGGAGAGGCGTTGCTGGCACCTACCAAGATTTATGTCAAGGCACTTAGCGCCATTAAGGAGGCAGGAGTGAGGATAAAGGCCTGCAGCCATATTACCGGAGGAGGCTTTTATGAGAATATTCCCAGAATGCTTCCTGAGGGGGTACGGGCAGTGGTGGAAAAAAACAGCTATCCGATTCCGCCCATTTTTACCTTACTGCAAAAAACAGGTGATATCGAAGAAGAAATGATGTACAATACCTATAACATGGGAATAGGAATGATTGTTGCAGTGAAGCCGGAAGATGTGGATAAGACGCTGGAGGCGGTTCGAAAAGCCGGGGAGACTCCTTTCGTTGTAGGGCGCATCGAGGCAGGAGATAAAGGAGTTACTTTATGCTAAACATGGTGGTTTGTGTTTCCGGAGGGGGCACCAATTTACAGGCTATTCTGGATGCTATTCAGGAGGGAAGGATTCAGGGCAGCAGGATTCTTGCGGTTGTCAGCAATAATAGTAATGCCTATGCCCTAAAGCGGGCCCAAATGGCGGGAATAGAGGGGATTTGTCTGTCTCCCAAGGACTACGCTACCCGGCAGGTGTTTAATCAGGCCTTTTGTGAAAAAATGAGACAGCTTAAGCCGGATTTAATCGTACTGGCAGGTTTTCTGGTCAATATTCCGCCCCAGATGGTGAAGGATTTTGCAGGAAGGATTATTAATATTCACCCTTCTCTGATTCCTTCTTTTTGCGGAACAGGCTTTTATGGGCTGAAGGTTCATGAAGAAGCCCTAAAGCGGGGAGTGAAAATCACCGGGGCTACGGTTCATTTTGTGGATGAGGGAACAGACACCGGCCCTATCCTCTGCCAGAAGGCGGTAGAGGTAAAAGAGGGGGATACCCCGGAGAGTCTGCAAAGAAGAGTAATGGAGGAGGCAGAATGGGTAATTCTGCCCCAGGTAATCCAGGAGATTGCACAGGGCAGACTCCGGATTGGAGAAGAACAGGAAGGATTGAAGCAATGAACGTATTAATTGTAGGCAGTGGAGGCAGGGAGCATGCTATTGCCACCAGTATCATAAAAAATAAAAGAGTCAGCAGATTGTATTGTGCACCGGGCAACGGTGGAATCGGTCAGTTGGCAGAATGTGTTCCCATTGGAGCAATGGAATTTGAAAAGCTGGTAGATTTTGCGAAAGAGAAAGAGATTGATCTGGTTATTGTGGGGATGGATGATCCTCTGGTAGGAGGACTGGTGGACTGTCTGGAGGAGGCAGGGATTCCTGCTTTTGGACCCAGAAAGAATGCGGCAATACTGGAAGGAAGCAAGGCCTTTTCCAAGGAGCTGATGAAAAAATACCATATTCCTACCGCCGCCTATGAAATCTTTGATGATCCTGAGAAAGCAATGGAATACCTGAAAAAAAGCAGTTTTCCGGTGGTGCTGAAAGCCGATGGACTGGCTTTGGGGAAAGGTGTTTTAATTTGTAATACCCTAAAGGAGGCTTTAGAGGGAGTAAAAAGCATCATGCTGGATAAACAGTTTGGCGCTGCCGGGAACCGTATGGTAATTGAGGAATTCATGACCGGACGGGAGGTATCTGTACTGGCCTTTGTGGATGGAAGAACCATTAAAACCATGACCTCGGCTCAGGACCATAAGCGGGCTATGGATGGGGACCAGGGCTTGAATACCGGGGGAATGGGGACTTTTTCCCCCAGTCCCTTTTATACGAAAGAGGTGGATGAATTCTGTCAGAAATACATTTATCAGGCAACGGTGGATGCCATGGCAGCAGAGGGAAGAATCTTTAAAGGAATTCTTTTCTTTGGACTGATGCTGACCCCTAAGGGTCCCAGAGTACTGGAATATAATGCCCGTTTTGGAGATCCTGAGGCACAGGTAGTTTTACCCAGAATGAAGAATGATTTACTTGAGGTAATGGAGGCCTGTATAGCAGGAACACTGGAGACGGTCAATTTGGAATTTGAAGATAATGCAGCCGTTTGTGTTATATTGGCTTCTAAGGGATATCCTTTGGATTACGAAAAGGGAAAACTGATTCGGGGACTGGAGGCCTTTGAGGGAAAAGAAGGGTATTATTGTTTCCACGCAGGAACCAAAAAGACGGAGGAAGGAATCGTAACCAATGGCGGCCGGGTTTTGGGAATTACGGCTAAGGGAAAAGAGTTAAAGGAAGCCCGAAGGAATGCTTATGAAGCAGTAAAGTGGGTAGACTTTGAGAATAAGTATATGCGTAACGATATTGGAAAGGCCATTGATGAGGCCTGACCTAAAGGAAGCATAGGAAAAGAATGAGGAGAGCATATGTTAAGAAAAGAGAGAAAATTTAAGAAACCCTTCCCTGGGGCAGCAATTTTGTTTACTCTGGTATTTTCTGTTTTACTCTGGAGCGAACAGTCCGCTGTTACGGCTTACGCCTCAGGAGGAAATAAAACCGTTGTAGGCAGCGGAGGAAACACTACAGTAACCGGTCAGGAAAACAATGGGGGGCAGGAAAACAATGGGAATCAGGAAGAAGGCGCGGTGGTTTCCGTTAATGCTTCACAGGTATTGACGGCAAAGGTTAAGGAGCAGGTAAGAGTCAGAAAGGGAGCAGGCACAAATTATGATGTGGCAGGAAGTGCACCGGGAGGAATTCAGGTAGCAGTATCAGGAGAAGCCACTGATGGAGAAGGACAATTATGGTATCAGGTTAGCTTTAATGAAGCAGATAAGACGGTAAACGGATTTATTAGAAGCGATTTTTTGGAAGTGACAGAAACAGTAGCTGCCCAGCCTTTGCCGGAAGAAACCATGATGGCAGCCGAAGAGGAACCGGAGACCACGCCGGTAAATGAAGATTATTATGTAAAATATATGGAAACGGAAAATGGGGATGGAGATTGGTATCTCTTTGACCAGGTTCAGGGAACCAGCCAGAGTTTGACCCAGTTGTTGTCTGCAGTGGCACAGATACAGGAGAATGAACAGACAGAAAATAAGCAGATCTCTACCATGAAAATTATTATCGTTGCTATGGCAGTTGTACTGGTTTTATTGGTTGTTTCCATTACCGTCCTATTATTTAAATATCGTGATTATTATGAAGAATATGATGAGGACGATGAAGATGATGACGACGATGAGGAAGACGATGACGACGATGAGGATGATGACGAAGACGACGAGGATGATGAGGATGACGAGGAGGAACTTCCGCGAAGAACATTAAAATCCCGTTTCAGCAGAAGAAGTGAGCAAAAGGAAGAAGGAAAAACTCTCTCCCGCACTAAGGCTGTCAGAACGGAAGATAAGGACGAAACACCAACCAAGGAAGATAAGGCATGGCAGTCTAAAGATTTTCTGGAGTTGGACGATGATATGGAATTTGAATTTTTGGATTTATAAATGAGCGGACAGGATTGCAGGAGGAACCGGATATGATGTACATTGAAATTGATTTTAATAGTGATGAAGCTTTATATATGCAATTAAGAAACCAGATTATCCTTGGCATAGCAGCATCCCATTTTCGTGAAGGCCAGTCCTTGCCCTCGGTGCGCCAGTTGGCAGATGAAATCGGAATTAATATGCACACAGTAAACAAGGCCTACTCTGTGCTGAGGCAGGAAGGCTTTTTGAAGGTAGACAGAAGGCATGGGGCAGTAATTGCTCTGGATGCAGACAAAATTGAGGCTAAAGCCAAAATGAAGGAAGAAATGAAAGTAATTATTGCAAAGGGAAGATGTAAGAACATTTCTCGTGAAGAAATGCATACTCTTATGGATGAGCTTTATGACAGCTATAATGTTTAGGAGCCTTTTGCAGCAAGGAAGGATATTGAAAGTAGGAGGACGGCATGCAGGGACAGTTTACAGATAAAGCCAAAACAGCATTGGTGCTTGCAGCAAAGGCGGCCAGAAAGCTGCACCAGCCATATGTGGGAACGGAGCATATATTGGTGGGTCTGGCTGAGGAAGGTACAGGGGTGGCAGCTCAGGTTCTTTTGGAGAATGGAGTAGATCCCAGAGAGGTTCTTGAAGTCATTCAGGATTTGATCGCACCTGAAGCCAATCTATTGACCAGGGAAAAAAATGATTATTCTCCCCGCGCCTTGTCCGTATTAGAGGAAAGCCATGCCCTGGCGGCCAGATTTCATTCTGCCCTGACGGGGACAGAACATATTCTGATGGCCATAATCAAGGAAGGGGATAATGTAGCCTTCCGCCTGCTGAACACATTGGGATTTCAGCCCCAAAAGCTATACGTGGATTTATTGGTGGCCATTGGAGAAGAAGGAAATCTGTACAAAGAAGACCTGGTAAAAAGAAGCAGCAAAAAGAAGGAAAACTCTGCACTGGAACAATATGGTCGAGATTTAACGGCTTTGGCCAGAGAAGGGAAGCTGGATAAGGTTATCGGCAGGGAAAGCCAGATTCAACGGGTAATTCAGATTCTTAGCAGACGAACGAAGAACAATCCCTGTCTGGTGGGAGAACCGGGAGTAGGAAAAACAGCTATTGCAGAAGGTCTGGCACAAAAAATCGTGGAAGGGGATGTTCCTTTCTCCATGAGGAATAAACGTCTTTTAACACTGGATCTGTCCGGCATGGTAGCCGGAAGCAAGTACAGGGGTGAATTTGAAGAACGGATAAAGCGGTTGATGAGAGAAGTCCGGGAGGAAGGAAATGTCCTCCTTTTTATGGATGAAATTCATACTCTGATTGGCGCAGGAGGAGCAGAGGGAGCCATTGATGCCTCCAATATTTTAAAGCCGGCTCTGGCCAGGGGAGAGCTCCAGATGATAGGAGCCACTACCACAGGAGAGTACCGCCGCTATATTGAAAAGGATGCGGCGCTGGAAAGGCGTTTTCAGCCGGTTACGGTAGAGGAACCCAGCGCAGAAGAAGCAGTGGCCATTTTAGAGGGAATTAAAGGGCAATACGAAAAGCATCATCAGGTCATCATCAGTCATGAGGCTGTTCTGGCTGCAGTACAGCTCTCAGCCCGTTATATTCATGATCGGAATCTTCCCGATAAGGCTATTGATTTGCTTGACGAAGCAGCCGCAGCGTTAAGTCTTGGACGGGTAGAAAAGCCCGAAAATATCCGCAGGCTGGAGGAAGAAATCCAGAAGCTGGGAGAGCAGATCGAGGATTGGATTAAGACCCAGGATTATGCCCAGGCAGGAGCCTGTAAACGTCGGCAGACTGAGCTTAGGGAGAAGCTTGCCAAACAGCAGAAAACCCTGGCCCGTAAGGAGGCTGCACATCCTCAGGTAGTAACAGAAGAAGAAATTGCAGAGGTGGTATCCACATGGACCAAAATACCGGTAAAAAAACTGGCAGAAAAGGAAAGTGAAAGACTGTTAAAGCTGGAAAAGCTTCTGCACCAAAGAGTAATCGGACAGACGGAGGCAGTCACCGCTGTAGCCAGAGCCATGCGCCGGGGCAGGGTAGGACTGCAGGATCCCAAAAAACCGATTGGCTCCTTTTTGTTTCTTGGCCCTACAGGAGTGGGAAAAACGGAATTGAGTAAGGCCTTGGCCCAGGCCATGTTTGGGTCTGAGGATGCCCTTATTCGGGTGGATATGTCAGAGTATATGGAAAGCCACTCAGTTTCCAAAATGATTGGTTCGCCTCCCGGCTATGTAGGCTTTGATGAAGGGGGACAGTTATCGGAAAAGGTAAGGCGTAATCCCTACTCTGTGGTTTTATTCGACGAAATCGAAAAAGCCCACCCGGATGTATTCAATGTTCTGCTACAGGTATTGGATGATGGTCACATTACCGATTCCAAAGGAAGAAAGGTAAGCTTTAAAAATACGATTCTGATTATGACCTCCAATGTGGGAGCAGGTCGTATTGTGGAGCCAAAGAATCTGGGCTTTGGTACTATCGGGGAGCCGGACAGGGACTATCAGAGAATGAAAGCCAATGTGATGGAAGAAGTAAAAAAGCTGTTTAAACCCGAGTTTCTCAATCGTATTGATGAAATCATGGTATTCCATCCGTTGACGAAAGAGGAAATGAAGCAGATTGTCAGCCTCATCTCAAGTGATTTGGTTCACCGCTGCAAAACACAGATGGATATTCGCCTTACCATAACCCCGGCAGTAAAACAATATATTGTAGATTGCTATGCAGATGCCAAAATGGGGGCAAGGCCCTTAAAGCGAGGTGTGCTGACTGCCCTGGAGGATCCTTTGGCAGAGGAGATTCTGGCCGGAAACATTCAGGCCGGTGATGAGGTAACAGTAGGACTGAAAGAAAAAAAGATACAGTTTAAGGTAAAAAATAAATCCTGATTCATGAGGGGTTGAAGGATACAACAAAGAAAAGAGTGGAGGACAAAAGAAATGTCGACAGAAATTATACGTATTGAACAGGATCAGACACTGAGTTTTGGAAATCACAGGCTTTTGGAGAAAACAAAAGCAGAGGACTTTGCCTATCAGGGAGACTTACTTAAGGTAAAAACCTATAAAACGATGACCAAGCTGGAAAAAAACGGAATGTTTTTATATGAATCAGTGCCCGGAACCAGCGTAAAGCATTTTCGGGAAACCGAAGATGGTGTTGCTTTTCAGGTGGAAGCTGATGAGGATGCACAGATTATTCTGGGACTGGCTGAGCAAACCTCTTATGAGGTAATCATTAAGGGAGAATCCATGGGGATTATGGAAACCAATCTGGGGGGAAAGCTTAATGTGAATGTAGAGCCCGCAGAAGGT
>JBJELR010000223.1:0-2076 GCA_051879255.1 Lachnospiraceae bacterium
TGCACAAATAGATGGAAACAATGATAAGAAGGATGAAGACGGAAAATACATTCGTAAGGAACGTTATTACAGCTCCTGCAGCCGAAGCTTTTATGTCGGTAAGGAGATTACAGAGGAGGATATTAAAGCCAAATTTGAAAATGGAATTTTGAAGCTGTTTGTCCCTAAAAAGGAGAAGGCAGCAGTGGAAGAAAAGAAATATATTTCCATTGAAGGCTGATGAAATCTAAAAAATAGCGGACGATAATTACCATTCCCCGGCAGAGAATCACTTTGCCGGGGAATGGTTACTTTATTTTTGTAAAATAAAGACATTTCTTCCTTTCTCTTTTCTGGACAGACAGGTGGCAGTTCTGTATAATAAAAATACGTGTAAAATAACGAAGAAAAATCAGGTTTTTGAACCAATGTACAGGAGAAAAATATGCCAAACGTAAAAGTATTGTTATCCCGCTATCGAAGATATGCAAAATATCTTATTCAGTATTTTCTGTTGGAAAAGCCCAGAGGACTGGATTTTTCCATGCGGGACAAATCATTGATCGCCAAAAGCAACGGTAAATATTTTGGTTATAGTAAGACAGATGAGGCGCATCTGAATGAGATTTTCAGAAATCTTTCCTATGAGGAATGCCAAAATTTCATGGATATTGGCTGCGGAAAGGGTGTAGTATTAAAGGAAGCGGCAAAATATCCCTTTCGCAGGATTGCCGGGATTGAACTGATTGAGGATATCTATGAGGTTGCACAAAAGAATCTGCGTATTCTGAAGCTGACTGATCGTGTAGAATGCGTTCAGGGAGATGCTACCACATTCTCTGATTATGGCAGTTTCGATACATTCTTTTTATATAATCCCTTTAGCGAAGAAATACTCCAAAAGGTTTTGAACAGGATTGTGGAAAGTCGAAATGAGCAGAATAAAACGGCCACCATTGTTTACCATGACCCCAGGTTTTTATTCCGCTTAGAGCAGCTTCCGGGCTATTTCCTGGAAAAGCGTCTTTATGATTCCCTGCGAAATTACGAAACCTGTATCTGTAGAATAGGTGAATAAAGAATTGGATTAGATGAAGGAATCATAATTCAGATTACAGATAACGGGCTTGAAGGAATGGAGGATACAGCTTGCAGCGTTTAGAAGTAAAAGATTTTGAGCAAGTTTATGGGTTAATCGAGAAAAGCTTTCCCAAGGATGAATACCGGATTAAAGAGGAACAGGAGGCGCTTTTTTTCCGAAAAGAATATGCAGTATATGGGCTGATGGATGAGGAAAACCGAAAGCTGCAGGCCTTCATTTCCCTCTGGCAATTTGAACGGTTTGCTTTTATTGAGCATTTTGCCGTTAGTCCTGATTATAGGAATGGGGGAATAGGCAGTCGGCTCCTTAATAAGGTGCTTCAACAGACGGGCGGCATGGTTTGTCTTGAGGTAGAGCTGCCGGATAATGAACTGGCTGCCAGAAGAATTCAGTTCTATTGTCGTAACGGATTCCACTTCAATGAATTTCCTTACCTACAGCCACCCATCTCCCGGGGGAGGAAGCCTATTCCCTTAAGAATCATGACCTGGGACAAGCCTGTTTCGGAGGATTTATTTCAGGAAATCAAAAATACGCTTTACCAAAAGGTGTATGGGGTACAGTAAAGCCTGGTACACAATAGAAAGAGAGGCATATCCTATTTATAAAGAAACCATGGAAGGAGAGGGAAAAGGATATGTTCTGGGGCTGCTTTTGTGGAGTGCTTTTTTTGGCTATGCTGATTTTCATTATCTGGTTAATCCGGTGTAGAAATTGCAGATGATTTTTGATTTGGCAGGGAAGCAATGGTGCTTCCCTGTTGTTGAAATAAAAAAAGGGGTATATTATAATCAAAAGAAAAGGGGAGGAAACTTATGGAATTTCAGACAAAAAACGGAAGAATCCACATGGATAATACCGATATGGATTATGTGGTCTTTGGCAAAGGCAGCAGGAATCTGATTCTGCTTCCGGGGTTAGGAGATGGGCTGAAAACGGTAAGAGGAATGGCACTGCCCTTTTCCCTTTTATATTGGCGGTATGCCAAAAGCTAT
>JBJELR010000224.1:0-2071 GCA_051879255.1 Lachnospiraceae bacterium
GCAAATATACTGAAATCAGAAAAAATATTTGTTATAATTTTACAAATTTCTAATAGAAACACACAATAATATACAAAAAGAAACAGAAAAAGTGCAGTTACTGGAGAAAAAGGATGACAAAAAAGCATGAGGAAGTCCTTCCGCTGCAAACAATCTGTTTCAGACATATGGGAATATGGATGGTAGAAAATCTGGTGGAAGAGACCAACTATCAGCGGATATTTGGAATGAACACCCTGCAGATTCTGCTATAGGAATCTGTGAAGTAACGTTCAGGACCCGGATTTGTCCTGGCCGGTATGGAAGAAATGCGGTATCGCCAGGGAAGCTTGAATACCGCAGCAGGATCGAGGAGTAAGGATACAAGAACAGGAAGGGAGGAGCAGGAATGGTAGAACTGACATTAGAGGCTACCCTGGAGAACCTGGAAAAGGTGCTTGGTTTTGTGGAGGAGCAGCTGGAAGCAAATGGGTGTTCCATGAAGGCACTCATGCAGGTTCAGATTGCAGTTGAGGAGATTTATGTCAACATTGTCCGCTATGCATACCAGAAAGAAACCGGCATGGCGACGATACGTGTATGTGTTGGAGGGGATCCGGTTCAGGCGACTATCACCTTCATTGACAGAGGAATTCCCTATGACCCGCTGGCAAGCGAAGATCCGGACACCACCCTGTCGGCAGAGGAACGAAAGATTGGAGGCCTTGGAATTTTTATGGTGAAAAAAAGTATGGATGATGTGAAATATGCGTATTCACAGGGGCAGAATATCCTGACAATCCAGAAATCTTTCTGACCACAGAAAAAGCAGGCTTAAAAGGAGGAAAATATGGATGGTTCAGAAACTGAAATTTCATCTGTCCGGACTGGATTTGAAACTGAAAGAAGAGTGGAAAGAGACAGGGGTAAAAAGCTGTTACAGCGTCATCCTGTATTCCGATAAGATTCCTTTTCAGTGGAAGGGGGTGGGAGTCACCAGGGAAGAAGCATTGGAAAATGCGTACAGGAAGCTGGTGGCACAGCTCCAGAGTGTCAGCTGGTATACAGGAAGGCAGGATCCGGAGCTGGCAGGAAGCAGCGGTTTTCGGATCTCACCGGATGAAAAATACCGGTCTGTAGGGGAGCTGATGGGAATGCATCCCCGTTGGTACCATTTCTTTTATGAATGTATGCGGAAAAGAAGCCGCCGATATTACAGTGAAGAGCAGATGTGGGAATTGCTGGTTAAGGAAGCAGAAGTTGAGAGGGAGGGCTCACTGATTACCCTTTCTTTTCAGAATACATCGCTGGGAATCACAGAGGAGGTACCTTTTTCTGTCCTGGAGAGACATTACGGAAGAGATACTGTATTTGCCGGAGATACCATGGAAGAGGCCTGTATCAGGGGGCTTTCCCGCCTGATTATGAAGCACCATATGATGCAGCTCCATGAGATGTGTGTTACGCCTCCCGATATCCCGGAGGAAATCCTTTTGTCTTATGGAAAGGTTCGTGAGATCGTGGAGGATATCCGGAAGAAGCCGGGCTATATCCTCAAACTGAAGGACTGTTCCCTGGAAAAGAGTTTTCCTGTGGTGGCAGCAGTTCTGATCAACCGACAGAACGGAGGTTATCTGGTGACATTCGGCGCCAATCCTTCCCTGGAAAAAGCCCTGGAAGAATGCCTGGCTGCATTGTTTACCGAACATTCTCTAAGCCATGTCCCCCTGACAGAGGAGATGATATTTGACGAAAGGGAACTGGGGAAAATAGATAGGATGCACAATATTCTCACCAATTTCCAGGGAGAATATCATTACAGTTTCTTTCTTTCCGAAACCAGTTATCCCTTTTCACTGGAAGACAGAAAAGAACCGGAATCATCAGAGGAATCATATTCCCGGTGCAAGGAATATTTTTCTTCTCAGGGGTATGAAGTTTATATGAGAAATATTAGCGGTCTGGGCTGTGCAGGAGTCCAGCTCTTTGTTCCTTCTTTCAGTGAGAATGGCTATGCCCCTGAGCTGAAAATGAAAGAAACGGTTTCTTATTTACGGGCGGCAAAAACTCTGGATCATTTTGGAACCGCCAC
>JBJELR010000225.1:0-2040 GCA_051879255.1 Lachnospiraceae bacterium
TGGAAAACGAAATCATATTAACAAATTTAAGGAAAACAACCCTGATTGGCGCTATGAGCCGCTTTCCAGAGAAAATGTACCTGCCTGCATAGAAATGGCAGAGGAATGGAAGGAAAGGAACCTTTGTGAGGAGAGAGGAGAAAAACATCTTGAGTTCTGTGTGACGCTAAGGGCTCTTGATGAGTATGAACAGCTGGGATTAAAGGGAGGAGTCCTCTGGATAGAGGATAGAGTAGTGGCCTTTACCCTGGGAGAGGAACTGAATAAAGAGATGTTCGTCGTTCATATTGAGAAAGCAATGGCAGATATTCAGGGTGCCTATCCGATGATCAATCAGCAGTTTTTAACTCATGAGGCTTCACAATATCGGTTTGTGAACCGGGAGGAGGACACAGGTGAAGAAGGGCTGAGGAAGGCAAAGCTTTCTTATTACCCCATATTTTTACAGGAAAAAGGAGTAGTCAGAAAAAATGAGCAATAAAGAAAGCAGTAAAAATCTTCTCAAGTTCATTGAAAAAAGTCCTACCGGTTTTCATACCATTGCGAATGCAGAAGATGCACTGCTAAAGGAGGGCTTTATCCGCCTTAAGGAGAAGGAGCCGTTTTTCCTTCAGCCGGAGGGAAAGTATTATGTCATTCGTAATGATGCTTCACTAATTGCCTTTCAGATACCCGGGCAGGAAATAAAGGGATTTCATTTTATTGCTTCCCATTGTGATACACCCTGCTTTAAGCTGAAGGAGAAACCGGAAATAACGGTGGAGGGCAGTTATGTGGTATTAAATGTAGAAAAGTACGGTGGTTCCATTCTTTCTACCTGGCTGGACAGGCCCTTATCCATAGCCGGCAGAGTGATTGTGCATGAGGATGGTGAACTGAAAAGCCATTTAATCAATTTTGAGCAGGATTTGTGTATTATTCCTAATGTGGCAATTCATCTCAATCGAGAAATCAATAAAGGGGTGGAATATAATCCGCAAACGGATATGCGTCCCTTGTTTTCCGGGAATAAACAGGCGGATTTGTACAAAATGCTTGTCGCAAAATTACAGCTATCCCAGGATAAGATACTGGGTACGGATTTATTTTTGTATAACCGTATGCCAGGCTGCTTTTTGGGAGAGGAAGAAGCCTTCATTGGGGCTCCAAGACTGGATGATGCGCAGTGCGTATTTGCCTCCTTGCAGGGCTTTCTTCAGGCAAAAAGCAGGAGTTATATGAAGGTTTTATGTGTTTTTGACCATGAAGAAGTTGGCAGCAGAACCAGACAGGGAGCAGATTCCGATTTTTTACAGGTTACTTTAGAAAAAATTGTTGGAGCTATGGGAAAGGAAGGAACGCTGACCAATCTCCTTGCAGACAGTTTTCTTTTGTCTGCAGATAACGGCCATGGACTGCACCCCAACCATCCGGAAAAATCAGATCCTACGAATCGCCCTGTGTTAAACGGCGGTATTGTGATTAAATACCATGGCAATCAGCAGTATACTACAGATGGCTTAACCGGCGCAGTGGTGAAGGCTGTCTGCAGCAGTGAGGGAATTCCTTATCAGACCTATCATAACCGTTCTGATATTCCGGGAGGCTCTACTCTGGGAAATATCTCCATATCCCATTGCTCTGTTCCTTCGGCAGATGTGGGACTGGCGCAGCTGGCGATGCACTCAGCCTTTGAAACAGCAGGAGCCAAAGATACAGAGTACTTTATCCGTTTTGCAAAAGCATTTTATGAGTGGGAAGGTCATAGAATGGGGTAGAATAAGCAAAGTGGAGGCCATACATGGCAAATAGCCAGAAGCAGGAGAATTTACTCAACCTTGCCTTGGATTCTACCGAGGAAGAACGGATTCAGTCGGAGATATTGAATGTGGGCTTCGATGAAAACACCAGAAGGTGGGAAGTAATTGTTAAGTATCATGGAGATTTGGAACGTATCGCAAATGAAGAAATCGATGTAGAAATTCTTCTGGCGGGCTATGCAATTGTCACCCTTCCGGAAAAATACATGGAGGCGCTTGCCGACATGGAGGAAACTGAATA
>JBJELR010000226.1:0-2034 GCA_051879255.1 Lachnospiraceae bacterium
ATTCAGCAAACAGGCTATCTGGTAGACAGAATGAGTGTGAATCTGGAGCTTCCTACGGCTCAGTCGCTTAAGAAGCTGGCTCCCAACAAGCATCGCAGGACAATTTTAACGCCTATGCGGCAGATACAGGAAGGAATCAGGGAAAATAAGCAGGAGCTGGTGGTTTACCGCCATGCTCCGCGCTTCGTCAGCGGCGGCCAGTCTACCCAGATGATTATCGGGGCCACACCGGAAAGTGATTATCAGATTATACAGGTGGCAGAAAGCCTTTATCAGAAGTTTCAGCTAAAGAGGGTTTTCTATTCTGCCTTTGTGAATGTCAATGAGGATAAACAGCTTCCGGCTCCGGTATCCGGGCCGCCGCTTTTACGGGAGCACAGGCTGTATCAGGCCGACTTTCTTCTGCGCTTTTATGGTTTTGAAGCGAAAGAACTCCTTAGTGAAAAGCGCCCCAACTTCAATGTCTTTTTAGATCCCAAGGCTGATTGGGCATTGCAGCATCTGGAGCTTTTTCCGGTAGAAATTAACCGGGCGTCTTACGGGATGCTGCTGCGTATTCCGGGGATTGGAGTGAAAAGTGCAAGGAGAATCGTGGGAGCCAGAAAAAATGGTATGCTGACCTTTCAGCATTTGAAAAAAATTGGGGTGGTATTAAAAAGAGCATTATATTTCATTACCTGTAATGGAAAAATGATGTATCCTACTAAAATAGAAGAAGATTATATTACCCGTAATTTGTTAAATGTAAAGGAGCGCCTTCCCTTCGACCCCTCGGGGGTTACTTACAGGCAGCTCAGCTTATTTGATGATAGTGGACAGGAAAATATTTACTAAGAAGCATTAAAACGGTTAGGAATGGAGAGAAAAATGACAGAAACCATATTGCTCTGTGAGGAAAGCCCGGAGGGGATTTTTACCGGAGTGTATACGGCCTACGAATTAAAGCTTAGTCCGAATCATACCCATTTACAGCTTGAGGAAATAGACAACTATCAGCTTTTTACCCGGTATAAGGAAGTGGCTGCAGATGCCGAAAAAGCATATAAGGTAGAGAGAAGTCTGAGAAAGCGGTTGGGTGCCGAGGCGATGGAGAGTATTTGGTATGCCATGTCCAGCTATGACTTAAGGAAAGGGGATGCGGTTTATCATACCATTGCGAGAGGGTTGGCAGGTGCTTTTCGGGGACAACTGATGGACTATCTTCAAGACCCCTATGTGAATCTTACGGCAAAATTGCGCTTGAATGTGTGGCATGAGGCACATCAGTTAATGGGATTTGTTCGATTTGCACAGTTGGAGTCGGGAATTTTGTACAGCGAGATAGAGCCGAAGAATGATGTTCTTCCTTTTTTGGGTGAGCATTTTTCAGACCGTTTTCCAGGAGAGAATTTTCTGATTAAAGATAAAGGCAGATCCCTTTATTTGATTCATCAGCCTGATAAAGGTTACTTTCTTTTTAAAAATTCAGGTGAGATACCAGACTTACCTGAAGCCTGTTCTTCACTTCTCTATTCCGGTGAAGAAGAAAAGATTCAGGAGCTTTTTTGCTGCTTTGTAGATTCTATTTCGATAAAAGAGAGGGAAAACAAGAAGCTTCAGCGCCAAATGCTGCCCTTAAGATTTCGACCCAATATGGTAGAGTTTATGAAGTGAGGTGGATTATGATGTCGGCTACACAAACAGTTTCCACAAGACGAATCCGTATATCGGTTCGCAATCTGGTAGAGTTTTTGCTTAGAAGTGGTGATTTGGATAACAGGAGAGAAACTTCGGCAGAAAATGCCATGGCAGAGGGAGGAAGAATTCACCGTTTGATTCAAAGGCGGATGGGAAGTGAATACCATTCTGAGGTGTCATTGAAGTTTCGAGAAGTCACATCGGATTATGAACTTGTGGTGGAAGGAAGGGCAGATGGAATCATTATCCTGCCGGATCAAATTACCATTGATGAAATTAAGGGAACCTATCGGGAGTTGGAACGGATTACAAAGCCTGAGCCGGTACATCTGGCTCAGGCAAAATGCTATGCCTATA
>JBJELR010000227.1:0-11321 GCA_051879255.1 Lachnospiraceae bacterium
AGGGAATGCCTGCCAGCATCTGGGTGGTAAATTCTACCAACCGTACAAACTTACCCGGTTTTGCATACTCATTTAAATAAATGGCAGACCCAATACCCACTGGAGAAGCAAGCAGCAGCGTAATCAGGATAACGTAAATGGTATTTAAGATATTTCCCGCAATCCCGCCGGTTCCTCTCAAGGTGCTCTTAACATTGGTTAAAAAGCCTAGGTTTACCCTTCCTATCCCCTTCACGAATACATAGATTAAAATCATTGCCAGAAGGCAGGTGGCAAAAGCAGCAGACAGATAAATCAGTCCATAAATGAAGCTATCCCTTCTTTTTCTCGCCTTTTTTCGCATCCTTGCCTCCATTTCCGGGTATTCTGAATCCTTTAGGGGCCAAATTGCCACTTCCGATTTGTTCAACCTTCTGCCCTCCTTTTTACTACCCTCGTCAATAAAAGATTAATCAGCAGAATAAAAACAAAAAGTACCAGTCCTATGGTAAACAATACTCTGCGGTGAAGGTCACTGGCATAGCCCATTTCACTGACGATGGCTGTGGTCAAAAACCGTACCGAATTAAAGGGCAGGGGAAGATTTACACTGCTTCCCGATACCAGCGTAATGGCCATTGCCTCCCCCAGTGCTCTCCCGATTCCCAGCACCACTCCTGCAATAATGCCGGATTTGGCTGCCGGAACCAGCACCTTGAAGATGGTTTCTATCTGGGAAGCTCCCAAGGCCATGGAGGCACTTTTCAGCTTAGGATCCACTGCCCTGATGGCAGTTTCACTCATGTTGATTACCGTAGGCAGAATCATAATGGCTAACACCAGTACTGCGGAAAGCAGATTAGCCCCTCCGGTAAACTGATGGGTTGCAGACCCCTTAAATACTGCCAGCTCCAGCTTGTACATCAATGGATTTAAAATCATTACCCCCAACAGACCATAGATTACCGAAGGAATTCCCGCCAAAAGCTCTATGGCCGGCCTTACCACACCGGCAACCTTTTTAGGTGCTGTCTCCGCCAGGAAGATTCCGGTCAGTACACCTATGGGAACCCCCAGAAAAATGGCCAGAGCCGTACCCACCAGAGAAGTCAGAATCACGTAAGCAATCCCAAATTCAGGCTGGGCTGCTGCCGGCTTCCATAGGGTTCCAAAAAGAATCTCCCTTACCCCTACTTCAACCAGAGCCGGAGTACCATTGCCAATTAAGTAGATGGTGATAGAACCAACCGCCAGAATGGTACATAGGGCGCAAAGGGTAAAGAGAATCCGGGCAGCCAATTCTCCGGCTGTTTTTTTCCCTTTGGTAAGACTGTTTTGCCTCTCCTTCGTCTTTTCCATATCTTCCCCTTACCTTCCTTCTATTCTGTAGTAATCAGGCCTACCGCCTTAATCACTTCCTGCCCTTCCTCGGAGAAAAGCCAGTCAAAGAAGACCTGTACTGCCTCCGACTGTTCTTCAATTGCTCCCTTAGTTGCCATGACAAAAGGGCGACTTAAGAAATAGACCCCTGCTTTAATGTTTTCTTCCGTTGGCTCTACTCCCTCCAGGGGAAGGGCTCTGACACTGTCATTAATGACGTCTAAAGATACATAACCAATGGCTCCGGGAGTTGAAGCCACCTTAGCCATCACTGCACCGGTAGAGTCCAATTCATTGGCATACTTACATCCATCTTCCACCTCCAGCAATTCTTCAAAGGCCCCTCTTGTCCCACTTCCAGCCTCTCGTCCTACCACGATGATGACTCCATCTTCACCGCCTGCTTCACTCCAGTTTTTGATTTTCCCTGTATAGATATCGATTAACTGCTGTCTGGTCAGTCCCTCCACCGTATTTGCCGGATCAACTACCACTGCTATTCCGTCAATGGCTACCACGTTTTCCACCGCCCCGGCCTCCTTTTCACTGTCCTTTAAGCTCCGGGAGGAGTTTCCGATGTCTACGGTTTTTGCCAGTACTGCCTCTATTCCTGCAGAGGAGCCGGTAAATTCTGCCGTTACGGTGACTGAGGGGTATTTTTCCATGAAGCTTTCTGCCGCTGCATTTGCCAGCTTCTCCATGGAGGTAGAGCCTGCCATGGTTATGGTTCCTTCCGGCATTGCTCCCTCTGTATTTACCGCCTCTGTCTGGTTTCCTGCACACCCCAGTAATGTGCCTGCTGCCAAAACCATTGCTGTCAACATTCCACCTATTCTGTTCAGATTTTTTTTCCTCATAAAAAACCTCCTGTCTATCGTATACTTACGGAAAGTAAGATAGCACAGGAGGCCTTTTGCTGAAATCAGATAAAAGTAATACTTTGGTAAATTTTGGAGAAAATAAATTTTACAAATGTAAAATCAATACTTTAGTTGAATTTAAAAAATCTCTGACAGAGCTTATAGCCCTCTACGGAAATCTTTCGCCCTCCCTTGCCTGGAAGATTCATGGAATTGCCTAACAGACCATAACGGAGACGGAAAAAGATTTTTCCATCTCTTTTCTTTAAATACGCCCAAAGCTCTCTTTTTTTCTCCAGGCTTTCTTCCGTATTGGCACGAATCAGAATAATGGAGGAAATCGTGGTAATAATGTCAAGATAATTGAGCATATACTGCTTACATTTACGATTAGAATAAATCAAAGCCCTATGCTCGCACATATATTCCATCATCAGCTTGTTTACCCGAATCTGCTGATCTACCCGACTGATCATGACCTTTTCATTGACGGACTGATCCTCTCTGCCAATATAGTAGCGATAGAAATTAACATCCAGATAATACATCTGCTTTACATAGGGCAGAGGTTCAAACACAAACAGGTTATCCACATAGAAGGTATGCTCCGGCAGCTTCAGGCCGCATTCCCGCAAAAGAGCGGTTCGATAAATCACAGAATGCATCAGGATGTATTGACCGGTTCTGAAATGTCCCACATCCTTCCATTCAAAAACCCGATCCTGAGGCAGAGCATGCTTATAGCGCATTACCTTACAGTGCTTTGACCCCTCCTTTTCATAGACAAAATTACTGATCATCATATCAATCATATAACCGGAGCGAATCAACTCTCCCAGCTTTCTTAGGATGGCATCATAGGCCTCCTCCTTCACCCAGTCATCACTGTCCACTACCTTGAAAAACAGACCGGTGGCCTTCTCCAGACCCGCATTCACCGCAGAGCCATGCCCTCCGTTAGGCTTATGTACTACCCGAATGATGGAAGGGTATTTTTTTTCCAATTCATCTGCAATATGGCCGGTATCATCTGTGGAGCCATCATCTACGATAATAATTTCTACCTCCTCCCCGCCTTTCAGCAGGGATTCTATACATTTTCGCATATAGTTCTGGGAATTATAGCAGGGAACTGCTATTGACAGTATTTTCATGTTTACCTCCATTCCAAAGCGTTTTACGATAAAGTCGGGAGCAAGACACAGGTGCTCCCGGACCCTGAATTCCTATTTGGGAAGCCTGCTCCCCTGGCGGATATTCAGATAGGCCGCATAGGGAGCAAAGGCAGAAGGCAGCGGATAGTGCTTTTCGACTTCATCTGCTTTGGTAAAAATCCATTGTTCTTCTTTTGATCGTTTACTTTTGGGCGCCAGCTCATCTACCTGAATCACAAAGCCAATCATATCCCACTCCTTATGACTGAAAATATGTCTGGCAGGCGGCAGCTTTTGAATCCTTAGCGGCACCAGACCCATAGCCTCCAGATAGGCTAATACCCGTTTTCTGCTCTGATGCCCCTTAAGGCTTGGAAATTCGTACATCCCTGCTAACAGCCCCTTATCAGGACGTTTACAAAGGGCGGCTTTTTGCTCATCCTGTACAACCAAAATCGTCTTTTGCTCAATGGTTCTGGCAGCCTTGGCACCTTTTTTCGGAAATTCTTCCTCTCTCCCCTCCCTGTGGGCCAGGCAAAAATCTTCCCAGGGACATTCTTCACACCTTGGTTTCCCTTTAGGCAGACAGACGGTGGCTCCCAGCTCCATCAAGGCCTGATTAAAATCTCCGGGCCTGTCTTCCGGCATGGCTTCTTTCAGCTTTTTCTCAATTTTTCGCCTGGTTTCCGGTTTTCCTATCTCCTCCTCATCCAGGGTCAGGCGACTTAATACCCGCAGTACATTTCCATCCACTGCAGGTACCTTTACCCCAAAAGCGATGGAAGCGATAGCCCCGGCAGTATAGCTGCCAATTCCCGGAAGCGTGAGCAATTCTTCATAGGCAGAGGGCATTTCTCCACCATAGTTTTCCATAATCACCCGGGCCGCCTTCTGTAAATTTCTGGCCCGGTTATAATAGCCCAGCCCTTCCCACAGCTTAAGCAGAGCTTCCTCCCGGACCCGACTCAGTGCGGCAATATCCGGAATAGCGGAAATAAAGTGTTGAAAATACGGCTTTACCGCTTCCACTCTGGTCTGCTGCAGCATAATTTCTGACAGCCACACCTTGTAGGGTATGGGATCCTCTCTCCAGGGCAGGCTTCGGTGTCCCCCATCATACCAGGTTAACAGCGGCTTTGCTATTTTATGGTATAACGCATCATAGTACAAGTAGACCGGTACGGGCTGATGAATTTCCATTTCCTTCGGTGTAACCCTGGTATCTCTGGCAATCACCTTTACCCCTGCCTCCCTGGCCTTTCTCAGGCTTTCTCCAAAGGCCGGGTGGGTAAGGTCATTGGGAATCAAACCGTCTATCCCCTCCATCTGGATAATGAAAAGGACATAGCAGTCATAGCCTGCTTTCTGTGCTCTGATTAACTCCTCCACATGTTTCACTGCCCGGTCTGAGGGAGCATCGGGAAAGGCGGCCAGATTCTCCTTTTCCAACGTCACTCCCTTAACCTCAATCAACGCTTTGCCGGAAGCTCTGGTTACCAGAAAATCAAACCGGGAATCTCCATAGGTATATTCCGGCCTTACCTCCAGTACATCTTCAAAAAGTCCCCCTTTAAGAAGCCATTCCTTCACCGCCATGTTGGGTGCCTGAGAGTCCATGTTGATGATTCTTCCTTCTTTATTTACTGCCACCAGATCATAACGGGTCTTTCGTTCTTTTCCTTCTTCATCGGAGAGAAAAACGGTTACTCCCGGTTTTAACAGTTCCTGACAGCGTCCGGTATTTTTTACATGGACGGTTTCCTCCCTTCCCTCCACCATTACCCTGGCGATAAAACGGTTAGGGCGGGCTAAAAAGGCAGCCTCCACGATTTTTTCATAATTCATCGTTCTTTTCCTTACTTTTGGCAGACCCCTTAAGCAGGAAGTCTATAATAACCTGTTGCATTCGTATTTCTCCAGGGTAAGAATACTATTCTCCAAATCCTGGTAGCGCTTTTCTATGGTTCCCTCCGGAATATCCAAATCCAGTACGATTGCCATCGTGTTAATCATTTCCTGGGTAATTCTATGCTCCAGGCCCCGAAGTACATTCAATCTTTCCCGATAGCTGTCGGCATCCAAAAAGGCCTCCAGCAAGGGATCCAGTGCAGGCTCTTCCCCTGCTGCCGCCCGGGAAGCTGCCGGAGCGGCTACAAAATCATCTTCTTCCTGCACCTTTTTTGTCGGCTGAATATCTCTTTCCTGCCAATCTAAATTTACCAGTTGATCTGCAGGCTCAAACCGATATTTCTGTCGGGCCTGAGGATACTTTTTTTTGTCCAATACCTCCGAAAACTGTGCCAGAGAACGCACATAAATAGAGTAGTCTCCGTAAAGAGCCTGATAAACCACTACCTCCTCGTCGGTTTCCGAATCCTTTGCCAAGGTAATGACCTTATATAAATTCCCTTTAAAATGCCGATAAATTTCGTTTGTCCGGGGTCTTCTCATTTCCTGCTTTTCTTTCATCCCTACCTCCATTCCTTTCTTTTTGGGCAGTCAACTATCCAAACAGCATTCCTGCCAGACTGACTAAAAAAGCACATACCCATGCAATAGTACACTGCATGATGACTATTCCCAAAGCCCATTTTCCGCCCAGTTCCCGCTTAATTGAGGAAATGGCTGCCACACAGGGAGTATACAGCAGACAAAATACCAAAAGGGCCGCAGCACCTAAAGGAGTGATAACGGCCATCAGGTTCTCTATGCTGCCAAAAAGTACCGTAAGCGTAGATACCACACTTTCCTTGGCCATAAAACCGGAAATCAATGCTGTTGAAATTCTCCAATCGCCAAAACCCAGAGGGGCAAAAATGGGAGCAATCATCCCTGCTGCCAGGGCCAGGATGCTGTCCTGGGAATCGGTTACCATATTCATTTGTAAATCAAAGGTCTGTAAAAACCAGATAATAATGCTTGCCAGAAAGATTACCGTAAATGCTCTCTGCAAAAAATCCTTGGCCTTTTCCCACAGAAGCTGGGCCACATTTTTTGCCCCCGGCATACGATAATTGGGCAGTTCCAACACGAAGGGAACTGCTTCCCCTTTAAACATGGTATTTTTTAACAGTAATGCCATCAGTATTCCCATCAGTATTCCCGTAAAATACAGGCCTATCACAATAAAGGCACTGTATCTTGGAAAAAAGGCATCGGCAAAAAATCCATAAACCGGAAGCTTTGCCGTACAGCTCATAAACGGAGTCATCATAATCGTCATCTTTCTGTCCCGTTCTGCGGGCAGTGTACGACTGGCCATTACCCCCGGCACAGTACAGCCAAAGCCAATCAGCATAGGCACAATACTGCGTCCTGACAGTCCTATCTTTCTCAAAAGCTTATCCATGACGAAGGCTACTCTGGCCATATATCCGGTATCCTCCAACAGCGAGAGAAAGAAAAACAGGGTAACAATAATCGGAAGAAAGCTGAGTACACTTCCCACTCCGTTAAATATCCCATCAATAATCAACGAATGCAGTACCGGATTGATTCCCCATCCTGCCATAGCTGTGTCCGCCAGAACGGTGAGCCATTCTATCGCAGACTCTAACAGCCCCTGCAGCCAGGCTCCCAGGACGTTAAAGGAAAGATAGAATACCAGGGACATGATCAGCACAAAGGCAGGAAGGGCCGTAAATTTTCCTGTCAGAATCCGGTCTGCCCGGCGGCTTCTTTCCCTTTCCCGACTTTCTTTTGGCTTAACCACACATTCCTCTGTCAGCTTATGAATAAAGGAAAAGCGCATATCTGCTATGGCTGCTGCCCTGTCCAGTCCTCTTTCTTCCTCCATCTGGCAAATAATATGCTCCAGCATTTCCTGCTCATTGTCTGTCAGCTCCATAGCTTTCAGCACCTGCTCATCTCCCTCTACCAGCTTGGTGGCTGCAAAGCGAAGGGGGATAGTGGCCTTTTTGGCATGGTCCTCCACAAGATGCATGATTCCATGAAGGCAGCGGTGAACTGCCCCATTATGCTCCTTTTCGTTGCAAAAATCCATTCTGCCCGGTCTTTCCTGATATCTTGCCACATGGAGGGCATGGCTTACCAGTTCATCCACACCTTCATTTTTGGCGGCAGAAATAGGAACTACGGGTATACCCAGCATATCTTCCATTTCATTAATATGTACAGAGCCTCCATTTCCGGTAAGCTCATCCATCATATTCAAGGCCAGAACCATGGGAATATCCAGTTCCATCAGCTGCATGGTCAGATAAAGATTTCGCTCAATATTGGTGGCATCTACGATATTAATGATTCCTGTAGGCTTTTCCTCCAAAATAAACCGACGGGATACGATTTCCTCACTGGAATAAGGAGACAAAGAATAAATACCCGGTAAATCCGTTACCAGAGTATTGGCCTCCTTCTTCATGCTGCCGCTTTTTTGGTCTACGGTCACTCCGGGGAAATTTCCCACATGCTGATTGGAACCGGTCAACTGGTTAAATAAAGTGGTTTTACCGCAGTTTTGGTTGCCCGCCAGGGCAAAGGTCAGTCTGGTTCCCTTAGGCAGCGGATTCTCATCCGCCTTACTATGGTATTTTCCACCCTCCCCTAATCCGGGGTGCTCCTTTTTCCCTTTGCTGCCTCCTTTTTTTCCCCTAACCTGTTCTTCCTTCTCCTGTAAGGGCTCTACCTCAATCTTTGCCGCATCCTCCAGCCTGAGGGTAAGCTCATAGCCCTGAACCAACAGCTCCATCGGATCTCCCATGGGTGCATATTTAACCAGTGTCACCTTCGTGGCAGGAATAACCCCCATGTCCAAAAAATGCTGGCGCAAGGCGCCTTCTCCTCCTACCCGCTTTATTCTTGCCGATTGGCCAACCTTCAATTCCTTCAACGTCATCTGTATATCACCGCCTCTGTCTTGCTGTATCGTTATACCAAGTATAAAATATTTTTCTTCCAAAGTCACTTTATTTCTTTTTTGCCGCCAAAGTTTATTCCTTTATTTTGGAATTGGTAATCAGGCTGGCGATATAGCCAAAAATCAATGCCCCGCTGCAGCCCACTGCACCTGCCTTGAAGCCCCCTTGAAAAAGTCCCAGAAATCCTTCGCTGTCTACCGCCTCCTTGATTCCCTTCATCAGCACGTTTCCGAAGCCCAGCAGAGGAACGCTGGCACCTGCCCCGGCAAATTCCACAAAGGGCTCATAAATACCCACTGCACTTAAAACGGCACCTCCACAAACCAGAAGCACCATAATCCGTCCCGGAAGCATTTTTGTTTTCTCCATCAGAATCTGCACAAGGGCACAAATTATTCCTCCCACCAGAAATGCTTTTATATAATCCATTTGTCTCCATCCTCCAATAAAAATAGTAGATATTTCTATCTACTATCTCCAGAGAAAACATTTTTATTCCTGTCCCGCTAAAATAACTGCTCCAAAAACCAGTACACAGCCTAAAAGCTGTCTGCCGGTAAGGGTTTCCTTTAAAATCACCCAGCCTGCCAGAACCGAAATTACCGATTCCAGGCTGAGAATCATGGAGGCTACTGCCGGCTTTACTCTGGCCTGCCCAATAATCTGCAGGGTATAGGCCACTCCGCAGGACAAAATTCCTGCATACAGAATGGGCACTGCCCCTGCCAATAGCTGTGACCAGGCAGGTTCTTCCAGAGGGAGCGCAGCCAGGCTGCACAGTATCCCGCTGACAAAAAACTGAATACAGGAAAGCTCCACTGCATCTGCTTTGGGGGCAAAGTAATCAATAATCAGGATGTGAAAGGAGAAGCAAATGGCACATAAGAACACCAGAAGATCTCCCTTATTCATTCCTCCGGCTTCCATCATACACAAAAGGTAAAAACCGACAATGGCAAGAATTACCCCTATCCAGATCCGAATACCCGCCTTTTTCCCCAAAAAAATGCCCAGCACCGGAACGATTACAATGTATAAGGCCGTAATAAACCCTGCCTTTCCCACAGTAGTATACTGGATTCCGTACTGCTGGAGACAGGAGGCTATGCAAAGAGCCAGTCCACAGCAAAGTCCTCCCAAAAGAGCCGTTTTTCTTTGTCCTTTCTCTTTTTTTCCTTCTTCTCCCCGTTTTTTTTGACGGAAATAAACCAGAGGCAGCAAAACCACCCCTCCCAATAGAAAACGGCTGCCATTTAAGGTCATAGGCCCAACATAATTTAGTCCTACGCTTTGTGCCACAAAGGCCACGCCCCAGATAACAGCCGCCAAAAACAGCAGTAAACTGCTTTTTATCTCTTGTATCCTCATTCCTTTTCTTCTTTATCCCCCTCCAGTATGGCCGCGATTTCCTCTACAATCTCACGAATGTCCTTTTCCTCGCAATCGATGGTGATCCGGGCATACTGTTCATAAAGGGGAACTCTTTCTTCATATAGTTCCTTCAGGCTTTGCCCTTCCTTCAGAGCCACTCCCCGTTCCTTTAGATCTCCCAAACGCTGCATCAGGGCTTCCAGGCTTAATTTCAGATAAATCACTCTGGTACTCTGCCCAAAATGCTCCATGGCTTCTCTGCCATAAATTACGCTGCCCCCTGTCGCAATGACGGCAGCCTGGGGCGAAAGGGATGCATTAATTCGATTCTCTACTTCCAGAAAGCCGTTCAGCCCCAGTTCATCCATAAGCTGATAAAGCAGCCTTCCTTCCTGTTTTTGGATAACCAGATCCGAATCTACAAAATCATACCCCAGTCTCTTGGCAAGAACTACGCCTACCGTACTCTTTCCTGCCCCGGGCATTCCGATCAGGGTTATGCTTTTTCTCATCCTAATCTCCATTCCGAAGCGTTTACGCCAAGGAACGCAAGCCGAATTTCAGATTCAGCTCTGCGGTCAAAGGATTTGTGACGCTTCGGCACAAATCCCGGATTGAAAAATAAGCTATCAAGCTTATTTTTCAATCTACTTCCTTTCAGAGTTCCCTTCAGAGCCTAGCCCAGATAAGCAATTACCTCTACCTCACAGAGTACAGCCTTGGGAAGCGCCTTAACCGCAACGCAGCTTCTGGCCGGCTTTTCTGTAAAGTACAGTTCATACACAGCATTAAAAGCTGCAAAATCGTCCATATTAGCTAAAAAGCAGGTGGTTTTCACCACATGCTTATAATCAGCCCCTGCTTCCTGCAGAATGGCACCAATGTTTTTCATCACCTGTACAGTCTGTTCTTCAATTCCCTGAGCCTCTACTACTCCGGTCTCCGGGTTAATGGGAATCTGACCGGAAGTAAACAGAAAATGATCTGCCTGTATGGCCTGGGAATAAGGACCGATAGCTGCAGGTGCCTTTTTCGTCGTTATTTTTTTCATACTCATGCTTTTTCCTCCTCCGCTGTGGGATTAACATTCGGGTTGGTATCTTCAAATGCCACTGTTACATAGAATCCTCTCTGATTTTCTACAATTCGGATTACCCTTCCCTCACGAACAAAAAGCCGTTCCCTGAAGGGGATATTCGCCGACATGGCCAGTGAAGGGTCGATGGTATAATAGTAATTACTGGGTAAAAGCCCTTCTGTTACGGTTACCTGCTGTCCTTCCTGTAAAAGCCCCTGTCGTTCCATTTTAAATTCCATGGTTCTCATCAGTCGCCTCCCGAGTAAAGCTATCCCAAGTATAGCAGTGGAAGATATTTTTTTCAATCCTTTTTCACTGTCCTGGCCATGGCCATGAACACGCTGCCTCAAAAAATCCGCTCAATGACTACTCCATGGGCAATACCCGGCACAGTATTTCCTTCATTGAAGCTGACTTTGCTGAGCAGTGCTCCTGTGGGGACAAACAGAATCCTGTTCCATTCCCCTTCCTCCAGCTTTTTTAGTAAAAAAGCAGACAGTACCGTAGCTGCACAGCCGCAGCCGCTTCCTCCTGCATGGGTATCCTGAGCATTCTGATCGAACATTTCAATTCCGCAGTCCATATGTCTGCTTCCCAGCTCTATCCCTTTTTGACTTAATAA
>JBJELR010000228.1:0-1994 GCA_051879255.1 Lachnospiraceae bacterium
GCATTTACATGTAAATCCAATAAAATATCCGGCTGTACTTCAGCAATAAGCTGAGCGCGGCTTTCGGTAGAGATATCCTGGTCTTTTTTTCGAATGACAAAAATACCAATATCACTTCCCCTTGCCAGCTCCTCCAAAAACCGTCCTACTGCCAGAGTAATATCTTTTTCCTGTAAATCATCGACTACATTACCCAGATTTCTGCCTCCATGGGCAGGATTGACAATCACGATAAAGTTATATTTCTCTTTCCCCGCTAAAATCTCCCCGGTCAGACCACTCAGATTTTCTCTGCCCCGCTGATCATATTCTTCTATTGTTACTACTGATTTGTTGGCTGAGTACCAGAACATTATCATCAGGCACAATGCCAAAAAAATCGTTCCCAGCCGAAGACTCCACTGCCATAATTTATCCATCATGACGATTTTCTCTCCTTGGTGGTTTCGGCCCCTGAAATTGATAAAAATAGGTTTTCATCATTCCATTATAGATTTTACGGTTTTTATCCGCTTTTCGTCCAATATCCCTGCAGGCGTCTTCATAAGCAGTAATCATATATAAAGACCAGCTATCCAACTGCCGATAGCGCTCTCCTATGGTTTCGTATAAGGCTCTGAGATTTTCCTTCTCCTCCAATCGCTCACCATAGGGTGGATTAGTAATAATGAAGCCGTACTTCTTGGCATGGCTTAGTCTGGCCACGTCCCTTACCTGAAAATGAATCAGACTCTCCACACCGGCCAGTTTTGCATTTTCCCGGGAAATTGCCACCATATGCTCATCCGCATCATATCCCTGGATATCGGTTTTTACCGTTAAATCCACCAAATCTCCTGCTTCATCCAGCGTATCGTACCACTCTTTTTTGGCAATTAAATGAGGCCAGCCTTCTGCCAGAAATTCTCTGTTCATTCCCGGTGCCATATTGGCTGCCATCATGGCTGCTTCAATAGGAAAGGTTCCGCTTCCGCAAAAGGGATCCACCAGTATCCGGTCTGCCTTCCATGGTGTCAGCATAATCAAAGCTACTGCCAGATTCTCTGCAATAGGAGCTCTGGCGGTCAGCTTTCTATAGCCTCTTTTATGGAGGGATTCCCCGGTAGTATCCAGTCCTATGGTAACCTCATCCTTAAGTAAAAAGACTCTTAAAGGGAAACTGCTGCCACTTTCTTCAAACCAGTTCACATGGTAAAGCTTTTTCAGCCGTTCTACGATGGCTTTTTTCATAATTGACTGAATATCAGAGGGACTAAACAGCTTAGACTTAACACTGGCCGCTTTTGCCACCCAGAATTTTCCCTCTTTAGGAATATAATTCTCCCAAGGCAGCTCTTTGGTCTGTTCAAATAATTCCTCATAAGTGAAGGCTTTAAAGCTGCCTACCTTAATCAAAATGCGCTCTGCCGTACGGAGAAAAACATTGCCCCTGCAAACAGCCTCCGCATCTCCTAAAAAGGTAACCCTTCCGTCCTCCACCCGGGTCACATCATATCCTAAATCAATAATCTCTTTTTTCAGCACCGCTTCCAATCCAAAATGGCAGGGTGCAATCAACTCAAATTTTCTCATAATCCTATATTAATCGAGTAAGGAAAATTTTTCAAGACAAAAGGACAGGTTCAGCCGAACCTGCCCTTCTATTTCCTACTTCCAATCCTTAATATTTGTTTCCCATGGAATCTTTGCAGTTGCTTCCTCCGGCATTGCTTGCATTATTTGCATTGTTTGCATTCTGAGAAGCATTAGTGGATTTGTTCTGCGCCTTGTTGCTGCTTGCATTGCTTCCCTTGTTGGAAGATGCATTAGAAGATCCATTCTGGGTTGCATTGTAATCGTTTTTTGCCATTGTCTACTCCTTTTCCGCAGGACTATCCTGCATGAATGTTTTTGGTTACATAGAGTAGTATGACTGCTTTTTTTCATTTTATACCAGCTCGCAAAAATGCTTTTTTCATTATAACAGCCAGCCCCCCTATCAGCACTGCCGCAAT
>JBJELR010000229.1:0-1985 GCA_051879255.1 Lachnospiraceae bacterium
GAGCCAGTCTTTATCGGTTGGATGTATATGATAAAAAGGGCAGTCTTGTCTTAAGCCGAAATATCGATTTGGAATTTCAGAATATTCTTCTGGAAAAAAACTACATTCTAATCTATAACGAACAGGAATGTGTGATGTATAGTATGACCGGCAGTGAAAAATACCGGGGAACCTTTGCGAAAAGTGCATCTCTGTTGATTCCCTTAGATAAGGGAAGACGCTTTATTATGGTGACAGGTGATTCAATAGATGTCATTGAGTTAAACTAATTACAGAAAGAGAAGGATATGAATATTACATTAATCATCGTTTTTTTTATTCTGGTTATCTGTGCGGTCAGAGGCTGTAGAAAAGGAATGACCAAAGAAATTACCGGACTGGTGGCATGGGCGGTTACTTTACTTGTCATTTCGTTGATTATTATGCTTTATAGCAGCCTGCGTGACAACGAAACCGGAAATACAATTTATTCCATCGTGATTTTAATTCTGATTGGGCTGATTTATGGAGTGGTGCGTCTGCTTCTTAAGTCTGTTAAAGCGATTTCCAAGCTTCCCATTTTCCATTTACTGGATCAGCTCTTAGGAATAGTGGTAGGCCTGGGAGAAGGAATTCTGATTGTGTGGCTTTTGTATGTGCTTAGCCGGGCGGGTCTGCTTGGCAGTTTGGGAGAGATAATTGATCAGGATACGGCAAACAGCCTTGTGCTGTCCTGGATGTATAAGTATAATTATCTGGCAAAACTGGTGGCAGAACTTAAAATTATTTGACAAAAATCGTTTAAGCGGAAAGTTTACTCTTGTAAAAGGAAAATGGAAAGTGTATACTAACTACAAGAACAATCGAATTAGCCATACAGAATATTTTCCACGGTAGTGCCAAAGAGATATGTTGACCTGTGGATGAAGGCAACATAGTGGAGGATACCTCAGATGAACACAGTGAACCATATTGCCAATCCATACAAGGTAAAACCGAATGCAGTTTTACGCATGAGAGGGAGGGGACTATTCATTTTTTCAATGGATAGTGACTTCCTTTTTTCCGTGGAGGAAAGAAAGGAGAGGCTTCCATGAAAGATCAGGCGTTGGAAATAAAGATGTTCGGAACGTTTACAATGGAATATCAGGGGCGAATGATTGGTGTAGAGGGAAATGAACGAACCAGAACTAATCAACTTCTGCAGATCCTGATTTGCGCCCGCAACGGGATAACCAGAGAACAACTGTGGCGTGATTTGTTTGGATATGAGAATGTGGCAGACCCTGCTAACAGCCTGAGGGGATTACTGCACCGTCTGCGCAAATGTCTGAAGGAGCAGGGGATTCCGGGCGAGAAATATGTCTCTATAGACAAGCGTATTTACTCCTTTAAACCTGACTGCCCTGTAGAATGTGATGTGTATCGGTTTGAGGATATCCTGCAGAAATCAGAAGATTTTGAGTCTCGGGAACAGCGCCTGCAGCTTCTTGAGGAGGCCGCCTTACTGTATGGAGGAGAATTTCTTTCGGGAATTGGGGCGACGGAATGGAGCACCGTTTTAAAGGTAAAATATAAAAAAATGTATGTCTCCTGTATTGAGGCACTGATGGAGGGATACAGAAAAAGGAAAGAGTATGAGAAGATGTATGAGATTGCGGGCAGGGCTGCCTCAATTTATCCTTATGATAACTGGAGAAGTTACCAGATGGAGGCTCTGATTGCCATGGAACGCACAAAAGAAGCAATCCGTCTCTATGAAGATACGGATAGACTTTTATTTAATGAACTTGGTATTGCCGTTCCCCAGAGCATGGCAGATATGATGAGTGACCTGCGGCAGCAGGTTCGCAACAAGACAAATTTGATGAGTGAGGTTCTCACTCAACTGAATGAGGGGCAGCATATACAGGGGCCCTATGAATGTACATACTTGAGCTTCCGTAAAAACTATCACATGATCAGCCGTATGATTGAGCGAACCGGACAGTCTGCCTGGCTGATTC
>JBJELR010000230.1:0-11055 GCA_051879255.1 Lachnospiraceae bacterium
ATATATTTCTGTACATGCAACAAAATGTCTAAAAATGTTTGAGTATTTAGTTGTGTGTTTGGCTGGAATTGTTTTTATTGGAGTTTTAATTATTGTTAATGACAGAAGAGCGTGGGATGAATATTTGTTGATGTGGCAGTTTGGTTTGCTTTTTATATTGTATTTCATAGCGATATTTTATCCATTCATAGTTGTTTTTGGGGAAAAAACGTATATTTCCGGTTCTTTTGAAATGTGTTATGAGGAAATAAAAGAAATTGTCGATGTAAAAACTTATGATATTATGGGAATTGAGATAAAAAAGTGTGAAATATTAACTAAAAATGGTAAAAAATGTATGGAAAAATTTACCATTGATGAATACAATTTTTTATGCAGTTTATGTATGGTCGGAGAAAAATATGATTAAAAAATTGACCGCTTACGGAGTTTTGAATTGGAGCTGGTCTTGTAGTAGTGGGAGCGGGGAGCTGTATTTACGGCGCATTAAATCATTAAGGAAGGGATATAAAAATGAATACTTTTACAGAAATTAATGAACTTGAATTAACCTCTATTGATGGTGGGTGCACATGGTACAGAGTAGGTGCTACACTTATGACTGTTGGTGGAGTTGAAGCATCAGGGTGTGATCCAGTTGCAGTAACTTTGGCTGCTCCATCATTAATTGTCACTTGGGCTTGTTGATTTAACTTGAAATTTTGTATAAAAATGTAACTATTCAGAGCCATGCAAATCTTTTATTAAATGAACATCATGCTTGCAGGAATGGACATATTCTTGAACATTTATATAGTGAAGTAAGCACATGAGCAAGAGGAAAGCTGCGTAGCAGCGATTTTGCGAATAGGCTTCTGAATAGCTACATAAAAACTATAATTACATGATACATCTATATTGGGTGTATCATGTGCTAAAAAGGTTTTTAGTGGAAGTAAGAACACATACTGTAGCAAGGAGGAAGGAATGTAATTAATGAATTGTTCCAGGAAAGATGAATTAAGAAAAAAATGGTTAAAAAATAATTGGTTAAAAATTCTTTTTAACTCAATAGTAATAGTGCTATTCTTCGTAGGAGCAATCATATTTAATAAATTTACATTTGTCATTTTAGGCATAGTATATGGATTTTTCTCTTATTTTTGGGGAAGAAACAAAATGAGTGCTTATATAGAAAAGAATATATGATAAGGTCAGGTGCTTTTCGTATAATGGCTGATTTGTTGGTTGCGGGTGGTAGTGCAATCATTGGATTTGTTATTGGGGGTGCCCCAGGTGCAGTTGTTGGTTTTGGTAATTCGGTGGTTGGAATAGCAAGCAATTACTAAAAACATTAAGAAATTAGGTGGCAATAAAAAATGTAAGAATTATCATAAGATTATCAAACAGGATATTGCATACAATAAATAATTCATATTAACAATAAACTGTACCAGATTAGTAGTACGGTGATCGTAATATCTGTATTGACGGTATATAATATGGTTTTAGTAGAAATTAAGCTACTTTATATAAAAAGAGGACTCTGATAAATTTGCGCAAATCACCAGAGCCCCAAAGGTTAAGCACTTTATGAAAAAGTACCTAGGGAAAGAATATCACTTTTTCAAATGGGTGTAAATTAAAATATTTAGAAAAAGGATATTGAAACCATGGAAATGGTTTTAAACAATGAATTTTGCGAAATGACGAATAATGAATTGACCCAAGTTGATGGTGGTATGTGGCAATGGGCTGTGGGAGTTACAGCAGTAGCTGCGGCTTATAATGAGCTGTATGATTTAGGATATAAAGTGGGATCTTGGTTTAGATAATGGAAAAGGAGCAAACTAATATGAATAATAAATTTATCGAATTATCAGAAAGTGAATTAATGGAACAGGATGGTGGACTTGTTATTTGTGGAGTAGCAATAAACGCAGCTACACTAGCAAAAGTTGGAGTTGGTGTTATTGTGGCAGGTGGAGTTGGAATGTTCGCAAAGGGCGTTTATGATGGCGTCAAAGGTAATTAAGTATGGAGAAATATATTACGGAATTACCTATGCTCGTTAAAATTGCTATAGGTATGTATTTGATAGCAGCAGGATTAAATGGACTTTACGATTTAGGGTATATGCTGGGTAAGTTTATTGCACTTTTTTAATAGGGATTTCATTATATAAATGATGTTAGTTGATGGTGGAGAAAGTGCTTCAGGAGTATTTGTAGGTACAATTCTTGTATCTTGGGCTCCAGTAGCTTCATGCTTTAATCCAGTAGTTGGAACTGGAATGGCATTAATTGGTGCAGGAATAATTGGAAAATCAACTGGAGCATACTAAGAGGTCAGACATGGAATTATTAACATTAAATGAAATACAAATGATTAATGATGGCAAATTAGAGACAGTTAGTGATTGGTTATTATTAGGTGGAAGCATTTGTATGTGCTTTGCAGCTCCTCAGGTAGGGGTACCAATGACAATTGCTGTTGCGGTTTGGGCATAAAATCACTAAATTTTAAATGGAGGATAGTTTTCTATCCGCCTAAAACTTAAGAGGCTTTAATGATATATTGTAGAAAATCTTATTATACTGGATTAGATTCCTATAGTTTAGGAAAACTTTCTTTTTTATTTTTACAATTAGTTTCTTTGACTTTTATGCAATATAGTTATAATATTGGTTTTATTACATTAAATATTTCTTCAACGTTGTATTTTATTTTTCATATGCTTCATGTTAAAATAATGATGTCTAATCATGAAACTGAAATTACTAAAAACCACACAGGGAGAGTAAAAGCTTATAAAGTTCTTTTGTTAACATATGTAATATATACCGTAGGTTTGATTTTAGAAGTAATTATTTTTTCAAAAGACTTATCAGTACTATGGTGGATTGGAACAACTGCGATTATGACATATGCTGAGGCAGTTACAATATCATCATTAGTTGCATTTGGAGAAAATGGTTATATGTCGGGAGATTACTACGTTCCATATAATAATATTGATAAGATTTGTGAAGAGAAGAGTATGAATTCTGTAGGTGGAGAAATTGTATTAATAACATTTTGGAAAAATAAGAAGAAAATAGGATTTGATAAAATGTTTATCGATGAATATCATGAATTAAGATTGCATATATATCAGGGCCAGGAGAGTTAAAAAATGAAATGTTTTTGTATAAAGCAATACGATATCACAGATTGCGGTCTGCCTGTCTTGCAACCATCTGCAAACAAAATGGTTATAAAATATTAGTATTATTGTTTCATGGATGCTCAATGATTGTATTTCAATTGGTCGGTGGAATGAAAAGACTAACAGAAAATATGTAAATAATATAGTTTGCGTGCGTACTGTCTTGACGGGTGCGGGAGTCGCAGTAATCGGAGTTGCATAGTGTGAAAAATTTAAATTTTTCACTTTCTTATTTTCTATAATGGAAAACAGTATTCTATTACTCAAACATAACTTGAAAAGAGAGGAAAATACTAATGAAAAATTTTTTTAAACAGTTGGGAAAGGCTGTATGTTACGTAGCTTTATTTGGAGGAGTGCAGTATATTGTTCTGTTTGTTATGGTGGTGTTTGCTACCATAAAAATGACAGCGCAGATGATGGCAGAGGGAATCCAGCCTTCCGAAACAGAAATAATGGAAAAGGTTATGGAGGCTATTGTTGCAGGGACTAACGGGAGGCTGATAGTCGCAGCAGTACTGACGCTGCTTCTTGCATGGGTATTTTTGCTATACGGAAGAAAAAGCTGTTGAAAGAAGCCAATGTGGTTCCTTTTTCTGCAAACAGAATATTACCCCTGTTTATCCTGGCAATTGCATCTGTATTTGTCGTGAAGTGTACCTTTTTTCTTTTGCCTATACCGGAAGAAATAATGATGGAGTATGAGCAGTCGGTGATGAGCCTGATGGGAGGAAGTACACCGGTTATTCTGATTTCCACTGTCCTGGCAGCTCCCATTGTAGAAGAAATTATTTTCCGAGGTTTGGTGCTGTCCAGACTGAGCAGGGTAATGCCCGCCGTTTTAGCGGCAATCCTGTCCAGTATCGCATTTGGAATTTTCCATGGTCAGCTATTGTGGATCTGCTATACGGCTATTCTGGGATTAATGATGAGCTTTATTGCCGTTAAATGTGAATCCGTATTGGCATCCATCCTGTATCATATGGTGTTTAATCTGCTGGGGGGACTTCCATTTGCAGACTATTTGATTGAGAAAAGCCAGGGTACTGCAATGATAATTGAAGTAATTGCCATTACAGTTTGTGCAGCTATGATTATCTGGATATTAAAGCTGTCTAAACAGGGAAGGGAGGAGTGTTTGGTTTCTAAAAAAGAGTAGGAATCTGTTATCTGGATATATTTTCTTTTCTTCCTGCGTAGACTATGCTATAGTAATAGGCAATTACTGAGTAAATACATAGAAAATAAAATTAGTAGGAAAGGATAGAAAATGAAAAATTTTTTCAAACAGTTGGGAAAGGCTATCTGTTATGTAATCCTGTTTGGAGGGTCACAGTATATTGTCCTTTTTGCTGCCATGATATCTTATACCGTCAAAATAACGGCTGAAACAATGGCAGAGGGACTTAAGCCCCAAGAGACGGAAATCATGGAAAGAGTCCTGGAGTTTGCTATGGCTGGCAGTAACTGGCTTCTGGTATTGGCAGCGGCCATGACTATTTTCTTTGCTTGGGTATTTTTTGCCAGTCGTAAGAAAAAGCTGTTGAAAGAAGCCAATGTGGTTCCCTTTGCAGTAAACAGAATATTGCCTATTATTATTCTGGCCATTGCTTCTGTATTTGTTGTGGAGTGTACCTTCTCTCTTTTACCTATACCGGAAAGTATAATGACGGAATATGAGCAATCGGTAATGAGCCTGTTGGGAGGCAGTACTCTTGCTATCATGATTTCCACTGTTGTGGCAGCTCCCATCGTAGAAGAAATTATTTTTCGGGGATTGGTTTTATCCAGATTAAATAAAGCAATGCCTACTATTGCAGCAGCAATTCTCTCCAGTATTGTATTCGGCTTCTTCCATGGCCAGCTATTGTGGATCTGCTATACAGCAATTTTGGGCTTGGTGATGTGCTTTGTTGCCATCAAATGTGAGTCTGTATTGGCATCTATCCTATATCATATGGTATTTAATCTGCTGGGAGGGCTTCCCCTTGTGGGTTATCTGGTCGGTGACAGTATGGGTATTTTGATAATCACAGAAGTGATATCCCTTATAGTCTGTATATTCATGATTATCTGGATATTAAGACTGTCTAAAAGGGAAAAGGAGGAGAACGTTCAGGAGATTGGTAATCGGATACTCTCCTCATAATTGGGACTACACTAAAAATTGTAGAAGAAGTAGAGCTAGAAGTAAAAATTTTTCATCAATTTCAGGAATAAGTCCGACATTGGCAGCATATATATTATAAAGGAGGGAAAAGGAATGAGTAGACAACCTTTTTTTACACGCGCTGCCATATTAGGGCTGGCATTATTCGGACTGATGAAGCTGGATGCACATGGTGAAAATTTGGTGGGACAAGCCATGGAACCGGAACGGGGAACCTACTATGAAATCTGGGATGCTTATGATGAAGGAGAAAACCTGCTGGAGCCTACAGCCCGTATGCTTTATGACGATGGAGGAAGGGATACAGGCTGGCTGAAATACGATGGAAATTATCCCAACAGCTACTCCCGAAAATATAGCTGGCGGTTTGAAAAAACGGATGCAGGACAGTACAGTATGAGAAATATGGGAACCGGCTTTGCCGTCCTGGGAGAAGGCATCAGGGGTCATCAGGGCTATGAAGATAAGGTGTTTGTCGTTTCCGATAAAAACAGGGAGAATACAGGTGACCCGTATACACTGGAAATTAAGGCCATAGAAGGGGATATTTGTTATGTAGCTATTCGCAGTCAGGCAACGGGAAAATACCTCAGCACAGAGAATGGGGAAGGAAACCGTACATATGCGATTTTTAAGGAAGGTGACGGCAGCAATAAAGCAGATGCCTGGTGGGGAATCCGCAAGGCTCAATTGATGCCGCAGCAGGAAGGAAAGCAGGCTTTGTGGGAAACAGCCAAGGGTGAGGTACATTATCGGATTCCGGCCATTACCACAGCCAACAATGGAAATATCGTTGCGGTGGCAGATTACCGCTATAATACGGCCAGTGACTTGGGAACCAACTGGGAGGGATACGCTAATCTGGGCCATCAGATTGATCTGGTGTCCAAAACTTCCCTGACCAATGGAAGAACCTGGTCTGCTTCCCGCAATCTGACTGCAGGGCTGACCAGACCGGGAGTACGGGGGCAGGAACTGGCAATCGGCTATGGAGATGCAGCACTTGTAGCAGATCGGGAATCGGATAAGGTGCTTATGGTTAGTGTAAGCGGCTCCTATGGCTACATGGATGTAGGCAAGACCCAGGCTTCCACCATGCTGTCTGAGAATAACGGAGAGAGCTTTGGGGCTCCGGTAAGAATTGATGAGCAGATTTATCAGTTGAATCCCAAATGGCAGGCTTTTTTCTTTGCTTCCGGCAGAATTATGCAGTCCCGCTATGTTAAGGTGGGCGACTATTATCGTATTTACAGCGCAATTCTGGCCAGAGAGGGAAACACCAGTACCAATGCTAATCACGTGCTGTATTCGGATGATTTTGGAAAAACCTGGAATGTTCTGGGGAGCGTAAATGCTTCACCGGTACCTGCCGGAGATGAAGCAAAAATAGAAGAACTTCCTAATGGTGATGTGCTCATTTCCAGCAGAAAGGGCAGCGGACGTTATATCAATGTTTTCCATTATGAAAAAGCAGATAATACCTATCAAACAGGTACCTGGGACAGCAGGCAGGAGCTGAACTTTCCGGCAGGAAACAGTACCAACGGGGAAGTATATATTACCTATGTAAAAAATACCCAGACAGGAAAGTATGGCTATCTTGCACTGCAGTCATTGCCCACGCTAAGAAATGACAAGCGTGTCGGTGTGGGGATTTACTATAAGGAGCTACAGGAAGGTGATACCACAGCAGCTACCTATGTTACCGGCTGGAACACCGACAATTTTTATCTTTTGCAGCAGTATAATAGTGCTTATTCCACCTGTACTCTGCAGCCTGATGGAAAAATGGGCTACCTGTGGGAGGAGAGAGACAGCAACTATGATATTGTTTACCGGGGAGTAAGTATTTCAGAAATTACCGGTGGAAAATATGAAAATGCTTTTCAGGGAATCGGTTCCAAGACCATGCCCTATGTGGTTACCACCAAGGCTCAGGCAGAAGCAGTAAAAACGGTTTATGCCAATGAGAGGGTAAACTGGAAATATATAGGGGAAGCGGCTTCATTAGCAAATGAATAGAAGCATTTGAGTTTGAGAAAAAAAGCTGTTATACTGTCAAAAAGCAATACCAACCGGTAAAAGGGAGGAATTATGACAGGACAGCTTTTTTTGTGTGCCACACCAATAGGAAATCTGGGAGATATGACTCCCAGAGTTATTGAATGCCTGAGAGAGGTGGATTTAATTGCCGCAGAGGATACCAGAAACAGCATTCGTCTGTTGAATCATTTTCAGATTAAGACACCAATGACCAGCTATCACGAGCATAATAAATATGAAAAGGCAGAGGTGCTGCTTGGCCACCTTCGAGCGGGAAAAAAGATTGCACTGATTACTGATGCGGGAACTCCTGCCATTTCCGATCCGGGAGAAGTACTGGTGGCAAAGTGCCAGGAGGCAGGAATCCCTGTCACCTCATTGCCGGGAGCAGCAGCCTGCATCACTGCACTTACCCTTTCCGGCCTGCCTACCAGACGGTTTTGTTTTGAAGGCTTTCTTCCAGCGGATAAAAAAGAGAAAAAAGCAATTCTGGAGGAATTGAAGACGGAGAGCCGGACCATCATCCTTTATGAGGCTCCTCACCATTTAAAGCAAACCTTACAGGAGCTGGAAGGAACTTTGGGAAATCGCCGTATCACCCTATGCCGGGAATTGACCAAAAAATTTGAAACCATATTTCCGACTACCTTAGAAAAAGCCATCGACTACTACGAAGAAAATGAACCCCGAGGGGAATATGTACTGGTGGTAGAGGGAAGAAGCCTTTATGACAGGCAAAATGAGCAAAAGGCAGGCTGGCAGAGGCTTTCCATTAAGGAGCATATGAAGCATTATGAAAAGCAGGGTATAGAGCATAAAGAAGCCATGAGACTGGTGGCAAAGGATCGGGGAATAAGTAAGAGAGATGTGTACCAACACCTGTTGGAGAAAAATAATTTGTAAATAATTGTTGCATTTTTGGAAAATAGTGCTATGATGAATAAGCATTGTATAAATATACGGTAAGAATGATTAGAATGTTACTAATGTTTCGGAATGGAGGAAAAGATGAAAAAATTAATTGCCAGCTTGATGATATCAGCCATGGTTTTGGGATTGACAGCCTGTGGAGGCTCTGGTGTGCCGGCCAATAATGTTAATTCAGTGGATGATCTGCCCGGTAAAACGATTGGTGTACAGTTAGGTACCACCGGTGATATTTATGCCAGTGATTATGAGGAGGAAGGCTCTACAATCGAACGTTATAATAAGGGGGCAGACGCCATTCAGGCCCTAAAGCAGGGGAAGGTGGACTGTGTAATTATTGATGAGCAGCCGGCGATTGCTTTTGTGAAAAAGAATCCTGACTTGAAGATTCTGGAGGAGGAATTTGCACTGGAGGAGTATGCCATCTGCATTTCAAAGGAAAATAGTGAATTAAAAGAAAAAATCAATGGTGCTTTAGCTGAACTTAAGGCCAATGGAACTTTAGATCAGATTATTTCCAACTATATCGGAGATGATACTAAGGGTAAATTCCCGTATGAATCTCCTGCAGATGTACAGCGTACCAACGGAACTCTGGTTATGGCTACCAATGCAGCGTTTGAGCCCTATGAGTATTATGAGAATCAGGTAGTCGTAGGAATTGATGCAGATATGGCTCAGGCAGTGTGTGATATTTTAGGGATGGAATTAAAGATTGAAGATATGGAATTTGATTCTATCATTAATGCAGTAACCAGTGGAAAAGCAGATATTGGTGTAGCAGGAATGACGGTAACTGAGGATCGTCTTTTGAGCGTAGATTTTTCTGATTCTTATACAACGGCTACCCAGGTGATTGTTGTGCGTGGTAAGTAGGGATTTATGGAAGAATTTAAACAAAAATTTTATTTGAATTTTATAGAGGATAATCGGTGGAGGTACATTACCAACGGTTTGGGAACTACCTTTACCGTAACCATATTCGCCATCCTTCTGGGTGTGGCCTTAGGCTTTTTGGTTGCCCTGGTTCGCTCTACAGCAGATAAAAGCGGCAGCAAAAATATTCTGTTAAGAATCCTTGACTGGGTGTGTAAGCTCTATCTGACGGTAATCCGGGGAACCCCGGCAATGATTCAGCTATTGATTATGTATTATATCATTTTTGCCAGCCCTAATGTCAGCAAGCAGTTTGTAGCGATTTTATCCTTCGGAATTAACTCGGGAGCCTATGTGGCAGAGATTTTTCGTTCGGGTATCATGTCCATTGACCAGGGACAGTTTGAGGCCGGCCGCAGCTTAGGCTTTGGCTATGCTCAGACCATGTGGTATATTATTGCACCTCAGGCCTTTAAAAATGTATTACCTGCTCTGGCAAATGAATTTATCACGCTGTTAAAGGAAACCTCAATCTGTGGCTATATTGCACTGACGGATATTACCCATGGTGCCAACACCATCAGAAGCCAGACCTATGAGCCATTACTTCCTTTACTGGCAGCAGCAGCCATTTATCTGGTAATTGTATCCTGCCTCAGCTTTGGTGTGGGAAGACTGGAAAGGAGACTGAGAACCGATGCAAGATAGAACGGTTTTATTCGAAATCAAGGATTTATGCAAGTCCTTTGGGAATCATCTGGTTCTGGATCATATTTCCACCAATATCTACCAGGGAGAGGTAGTGGTAATTGTAGGGCCGTCGGGTTCCGGTAAGTCTACCTTTCTGCGGTCACTGAATCTTTTGGAGGAGCCTACGGGAGGCAGTATCTGCTTTGAGGGATTAAACATCACCGACCCCAAATGTAATATCAATAAATACCGTCAGAAGATTGGGATGGTGTTCCAGCATTTTAACCTTTTTCCCCACAAAACGATTCTCCAGAATATGACTCTGGCGCCCATTAAGCTGCTGAAAAAGGCCAAAGAGGAGGCCGAGAAAGAGGCCATGGAATTATTAAGAAGGGTTGGACTGGAGGAAAAAGCCCATGCTTACCCTTCCCAACTATCCGGTGGACAGAAGCAAAGAATCGCCATTGTTCGTTCCCTGTGTATGAACCCCGACGTTATGCTTTTTGATGAGCCTACCAGTGCATTGGACCCGGAGATGGTAGGAGAGGTATTGGCCGTAATGCGTGACTTGGCCGGACAGGGCATGACCATGGCTGTAGTAACCCATGAAATGGGCTTTGCTAAGGAGGTAGGAACCCGGGTTATGTTTATCGATGAGGGGCAGATCAAAGAGGAAAACACACCGGCAGAGTTTTTTGAACATCCTGAAAATTCCAGACTCCGGGAGTTTTTATCAAAGGTATTATAAAGGGATAGCATAAAAGGACATTTGTCTTAAAAAAAGACATTTGTCCTTTTTTCTTATTTTGTGTTATGGTATAAAAAACAAGAGAAATAATGCTATGGAGGGACAAGGGTATGAAGTATTCGGAAGATAGCGGCAAACAGTATCATATTCAGGTAGGAAAGGGGGATGTAGGGCGTTATGTCATTATGCCCGGAGATCCCAAGCGATGTGAGAAAATTGCCCGGTATTTTGATGACGCAAGATTAATTGCAGACAGCAGAGAGTATGTAACCTACACCGGGTATCTGGAGGGAGTTAAGGTAAGTGTGACCTCCACCGGAATAGGTGGGCCGTCAGCTTCCATTGCCATGGAGGAATTGGTGAAGTCAGGGGCAGATACTTTTATTCGTATTGGTACCTGCGGTGGGATGCAGC